>JBHHWX010000064.1:0-17596 GCA_046756745.1 bacterium
TAACTCTGTCAGGGTTAGAATCTTGCAAGAATATCTGTATATGATATTTATAAAAATGTCATCTGTATATAGTGCATAGCTATTGACCCTGACAGAGTTTTTCAACAACGTCAGTTATGATTTCACACTTTCCGTTTCGTTTGAGCTCTCCGGTTCGTTGCCATTTTGTTTTGCTCGCTCACTTTTTAGTGCGCTTTCTAAAACGGCGATGGCTTCTGTTGGTGCAGAGGGTTCATCGAGATATCTTTCGGTTAATAATCTCCGGATTTCTTGATGCATGTTTGCAGCAAGATTTAAGTTTATGAGCATGTGATAGACTTTTACCGCGCGCTCATCATTTTTTCCCATAAGTAGATATATTTTTGCGAGTACGATATACAATTTGACTTTGTCGGGACGCTGAATCAACATTCTCTCGTAAATCTGCGAAGCTTTGAGATGCTTTCCTGTCATGAGAAAGAAACGCGCGCGTACTCTTGGAGCGAAGAGAATGAATCCGAATATCGGAATGGCGATAAACCCTGTAACCACCAGTCCGGTATAAGAGAGAGCATGAAAATTCCGGTTTGTCTGTGCGCCGGATGCGGCCATTTGACTTGCCCGCGCTTGCGACAGCAGATTTAAGACTTCCGGATCACGGGCCCGGAAAACTCTAAGTTTCTCGAGAGTCAAAATAGCTTCCATCCAATTTTCACCTTCCATGGCCGCGATCGCGGTTTTATAGAGCCCCTCGACATATTTGTTTGATGATTCGCTTGTACTCAATTTCGACTGGATGAGATCTTCGACTTTACTGATGAGTTTGGAAGCCTTTTTATAACTTGGATTCAAGAGCCTGACTTTTTCTAAAAATGCCAAGGCCGTACCGAGATCATTGCGATCGATCGCTTTGATGGCTTCCGAGTAATATTGACCGATGATCGCGTTGGCATCTTCCCTTTCGAGGCTGCGGTTCGCTTCTTCGAGCCTTTTGCGAGCATCGAGATAGTTTGGCTCCATCAATAATATTTTTTCAAAAGCAATAATTGCTCGAGTCCAATTCTTGTTTTTCAAACCAGAGATTCCCTCGAGGTATTCTCGTTTCAGCTCATCTTCCATCTGCGATGTTTCATATTTTTTTAGCAAAGCATGGTAGTTTTCTTTTGCGTTTGGGAAGTCAGGATCCCGCTGGAGCAATTTTTCGTAAGTTTCAATCGCTTTTTCCAAGCTATCGTTTTCGTTGTAGGTTAACGCCTGCTGAAACAATCGTTCGGTAACGGCCTTTTCCTCCATCGCCTGCTGGGCGGCTTCAATGGTTGCAATTTTGTCTCTCACATCGCGATAGTTCTGGTCTTGCGTTGCGATTTGCCGGTAGAGCTTCGCTGCCTCAGAACGGTGGCCACGGGCGTATTGTGATTCAGCTTTTGCGTAAAGCTGCTCTAATTCAATTTCATTCTCAATGATCGAAATAAGAGTCCTAAAATTACTGCTTGCTTTTGGGTCGATACTCGCACCTGCTTTAAGCTCCGTGAGAGCTTCTTCAACTCGTTTTTCTTTATATAAAATCCGTCCCAAATCGAATACGACTCGGGATCGTATCGTTTTGTTAGGTGCAATTTTTTTGGCTTCGCGTAGATGCGCCTCCGCTTCTTTAACATCATTTAGACGTTTTTCGGTGATGGCCAGGTAATATAGAATTTGTGTATGTAAATTCGCGCTTAGGTTATCCGGTTTTGATTTTAGGGCTTTGTTGAGGTTTTCTTCAGCTTGTTTATTCTCCTGCAATTGCATATAGACCAAACCGAGGTTATACAAAGCTTCAACAAAAAGCGGTTCGATATCCAACGCTTTTTGATACGCTTCGATTTTTTTCTGCGGGTCCTTTTCAGCCAGACCGCTTTGAAACCACCGGGTTGCTCGATTGTCACCATTCTGAGAGTGTGCTTGTCCGAATAAAAAGAGGAAAAAAAGTAAAAATGCGATGTTGGCTGATCTTTTCCAGATGTTGTTCCTGATCATTTGATCCTCCAAGCCTTGTTAAAAATGAAAAATCCAACGAATTAGTGTCTGAACGAAAACAGCCTTTCCTGTCTTTCCCGCATGTTTTTAGCGGGAATCTCCTGCTTGAAACGACGAGATTCCGGCTTAAAAGACTACCGGAATGACATGGCGGTCGAGTTTTCGTTCAGACACAAATGATACAACTATCATTGATGGAGCAACAATACGCTCACCAGCAAAAGGATAACAATCGCCGCCCCAATAACCATGACCCTGAGGTTCAATTTGTCCTTGATAGTCATCTCGGAATAGAGTTCTTTGATCGTTTTATCTAAATAACGACTCACCTCATCCGGCTCCTCTCCTATAAGATACTGGTTTTGGCGATATTGAACATTCGGGCTCCAATGGCCTGAAATATAAAGTAATCCTCCGGTTATATTATCCGACCCATTCATCAGTTTTGCACTCTTAACCAAGTTAGAAATTTTGTTTTGCAAGGAACCGTGATAAGCGCTTAAGACGCTTTGGATAAGATCATCGGAAAGAGCATTCGATAAACCGTCGGTGCACACCAAATAGAGGTCGTTAGGCTGGGCCGTTTCAATCAGAATGTCAACTTTGATCTTGGCGACCGTTCCCATGGCTCGAGTCAAAACATTTTTTTTGCGGAAATTATGGATTTGTTCTTCGGTAATTTCCTCGTCCTCGATCAATTCATTAAGCCAAGAATGATCTTTGGTCATCTGTTTCAGCTTGCCATCACGAAGACGGTAAACCCGGCTGTCCCCGACATGCGCGATCATAATTTCTCCCTGATTGAAGGCCGCAGTGACTAACGTCGTTCCCATCCCTTGCAATTCGGTTTTGTTTAGCGAGTGAGTAATGATGTTACGATTCGCAAGACGTATCCCGGCAATCAGTTTCTTAATGAGCATCGAAAAGTTTGTATCCAAGTCATGACATGCCTTAGAAACGTTAAACAGTTTGTTGTAAATGACGACTTCGCGCAAGGTATCATTTGCCAACATGATATCTCTTATGGTTTCGCCGGCAATTTTACTGGCGACAGAGCCTTTTTGGTGTCCCCCCATACCATCGCAGACAACTATAAACCGCTTGGATTTTGAGTAATAATAAAAGTCTTCGTTTTCAGTGCGTACGTTACCGATGTCGCTGGCCGCCGCGATATTGATTCGCTCTAAAGTTTCAGTTTTTGCGGTCATCTCATGTGAGTTTTTTACGGCGCAACAAAAAGGTCATTATTCCGGCTCCCAAAAACATAAAGATCCCCAGAGCCATGGAAATATCCGCTTTCATCGTGTGTTGTATTTGAATGCACTGCTTTACGCTGTTTTGCGCTTGAGCATAGCGTTGCCCCCATAGTATGGAAGATTTTGGAACCTGGCAGTTTGAGATATATTGAAAGACCACCCCACTTTCCGAAGAAAGAAAAATGTCGAGCGTGCCATCCTTTTGAAGGTCTGCGATGAGCGGCACGCTCGCGCGCTCGGGCGCCGGATGATTCTCCGTAAGAACGCGGGTGCCTGTACGACCATCGATGATGTTTAACATGCCGGCTGTATCCACAAACAGAATATCGGAGATATGATCTTTTGTGATGTCGCTCACGCTGAAGCCATTTTGAATCCGGATGGAAGCAGGAAGCCCCATTCGCCAGATCAACACCGGATTTTTGTCTTTACCGCTCCCTTTATAAGCTCTCATTTCCCCAAGAGCTGAGGCGATGGCAACATCGTTCTGACCGTCTCCGTCAAAATCACCGAGTGCAAAAGGAAAAGTAAAGTCTTCTGTCACAGCGACGGTGTCCGCAAAGACTTCATGCCACATTCTTTCTCTGCTTGCTCCGTTTATGACGAGCAGTTTACCCTGAACCGTACTGATGACGAATTCTCCCTTGCCGTCTGAATCCATATCCGCGACAGCGATGGGGTTTCTTATTTGATTGTCTTCGTAAAACGTCCCGCGGGCGCGGTTGAGCTCTTCGTTGACGTCGATTGTTTCAATAATTTGACCGCTTACGCCATCGATAAACAGGACCAGCCCCCGCTCCGAGCCGGCAATAATTTCAAAATCCCGGTCCGAATCTAAATCTACGCTGGTGAGAACCGTTTTCATGGGAATATCCGTCTCCACAAGCTGCCACTCCATAGAAAGCAGCCGGTTGTATCCAAGATGAATTGTGCCATTTTCATCGGCGATGGCCACATCGTTGATACCATCCCCGTCGAAATCCGCCACAACCGGCGGCCCAACGAGCGCTTCCGTGAAGAACGGACTCGTCCAAATTTCAGCGCCATTTACACCGTCAATGGCAACCACCCGTCCATCTTGGCTGAGATAAAGGAGATCGTTGAAGTCATCCTGATTGATGTCGGATGCGATGAAAGGCGAGCGTACATCCGCTGGCATGGTGTCGATGATCCAGTTTGGCAGTTTTGACTGTCCGTCAATTAAAAGTGGTTTGTGAGTGACATTCGTCGTCACAATGTCGACGAACCCATCGCCGTTGAAATCCGCGATCACCGGAACTTGATGCCCGGATAGTTCGAGCTCCATGTTTCCCCTATTTTCAAGCAGTGAGCTCAGTCCCCTGTCCGTTGTCCAATGGGCTAATTCTAACGTGAGCGGATTCGGCTTCTGGGTGATCACGCTCCGTTCTAAGAAACCTCGAGCTGCGAAGAAAAGACCGGCTATAAGCGCTAAGACAGCGGCGGCTGCGACAAACTTTGAGCGATAGCGAATCGACCAAACCCCCGCTTTTTTCGGTGGACTAAAGTCACCTTTATGTTCCTCGGCAAACCGGAATATGGTGCTGTGCTGGTCGCTGACGATTTCAATTTCGTCATTCGGATAAAGTTGAATTTCACCATCCTCAGGGACGACAATTTGATTAACCAACGTACGGGTTTTACTTCTTTTGTCGGTCACATAAAATGAGTTGTTGCGGAAGGAAATGGTCGCATGGCGGCGCGAAATACTCTGATCGTTTTTTCCATCTGAGTTTTGTTTTAAAATAATATCGTTGAGATTTTCGTCCCGGCCGATTTTGGTCTCTCCATAACGAAGCTGGTAGCGCTTTCCTCGATAAGGCCCGTATATCGCGGTTAAATAATAGGGCGCCCAATCGCCTTTTGAACTATCGTGTTCCGTGACTCCGGACCCTCTTCCTATGGCCTCTGCTAAGGCATGAATTTTTGCTTGCGTTGTCTGTGGGATAACCTCCATTTCCTCTTTTTGAGAATGATTTTCTGAAGAAGAAGATGTTTCAAAAAAAGCCGCATCGACCTGAGGCAAGGGATTCTCAAAAACGATATAGTGCTCTCCGATTTGCAACAGGTCGCCGTCTTTTAACTCGGAGGTTCTGTCGAGCCTCTTACCGTTGAGAACGGTTCCAAATGCGCTATTCATATCGCGGGCGAAGTAACGGTTCATCTGGTACTCTACCTGAACGTGTTTGTCCGAAATGAGCTTGTCTACAATGACAATATCATTGCTGGAATCGGAGCCAATCGTCACAGACGCGCGCGTGTTATTAATGTGAAACTCTGTGATAACTTCAGCTTTCTTTTTGACCAATAGTTTCGGCATGTGCGCCTCCTAAAAATTGATTATCTCAAAATGGTCAGTCGAAAGGTCAAGCGATTATCTTGATCCGTTCTAACATGCAAGTTTCTTCTCTGTTTTTGATAGCCCTCTTTTGCAATCCAGACCACATACTTTCCCGGCGGAAGCTCGGTCGTAAACTCACCCGTCATACTTGAGCTCCCCAAGACGACTCTATTGTTTGTGCTGCCTTCGGATAGATAGCTGATACTTGCCGAATCGAGAGGGTTATTCGTGATCGCGTCAACCGTAAGAAATGTCACTGGCGCCAGCAGCGGTTTCATCTTTACCACCACAGATTTATCCGTTGGCTGTATTTCGACGACGGCGTCATGATACCCTTTTCGGGATAATGTGGCTGTGTAGGGGTAGGGCAGAAGATTGAAAATTGCCGGGGTCGTTCCTTTGTAACGGATAACCTGGTGTTTTGATCTCAGCTCAACAATGCGTGCGCCTAAATCGTCCTTGTGGCTCGAAGCAGCGTCCTCGGAGAAAATCCTGACCGTTCTTAAGAGATTATTTCGGATTGTTGAAGATGAGCTGTCATGGACGTCGATGCTGAAACTTCTGGAAAGGTAGCCTTTCTTTTTCAGGGTGACTAAATGTGTTTTCAGGGTGAGCATGAGGCTGCCGTTTAACCCGGTGACGCCCACAGGCCTTTCGTTATTATCCAAATAGATGTCCGCTTTGGCGGGATTGGAGACGATGGCGACAGTTTTATGGAAAATTCCTTCGATTGTGTAATGCGCCTTTTCCGGAATGATTTTTTTAACGTTCCAAATTCGGTGGTCTTCGATGGACTCGCGATTTTCAAGAGGTCTAAGGAGTAAACCGGTTAGACTGGGTAAACCCGCATACTCCAACCGGATGTCGACCGGGTTTTCACTGACGTCCCAAAAAATCGTTGCCGGAGTTTTCTGGGTCAGCTTCACATCGTCGATATAAATGTCTGCTCCGGTCGGGTTGGATGTGATGTCGAATTGACTTTTAAACCTTAAAATATACGGCTGGCTGGCATGGCGTCGATCTTCGCCGGAAACGCGAATTCCCCCACGCCTGGGCACATTAATGGACTTCACTATCGGTTCAAACTGTGGCGACGTCAGCACCAGTTTATGTACCCCGGGATGAATCTCATTTATGCTCAACGGTGTTGTCTCATCAAGTAAGACGTCATCCAGGTAGATGTTCGCTCCAGGAGGCACAGAAACGATCTTTATCGCGGGGGGAAATAAAAAGTCGTAGATCCCGGTTCCGATTGCTGTAAAATGAGAGAATGTATCGACAACGGTAAAGATGAGAAAAGCTAAGATTGAGCCGATAAAACTGAGCGTCACTGCTTTCCGGTGTGTACGTGCGGAGAGTCGAACCACATCGATAATCGTGCGTTGATCGTCTTCTTCGATCTCTTCAACGAAACTATAATATTTTGATTGTTCCACTTCGGGAGGGGAGTCAACCGAATGAGAAAGATTCGTTTTGGGCTCGGGTGTCATCGGTGTTTCTTTCTCCGGAAGCGGATGTTTGGACTGTTCTTTTACGACGGCATTTTCAGCCTCACTATCTCGATAGGTTGTTTCAAGGAGCTCTGCTGCCGGTTGCGCAGATTCGATGGGTTGTGGAGCGGAATTTTCATTTGATTCCGGGTCGCTTTCGAGCTCTACAGGTCCAAGCTCAGTCATAAACTGCGCCAGCTCGTGGGCGTAATCTGCCGCCGGCGCCGTCAAGATCAGATAGTGCATCAGATCTTTGTACATTAATTTCGCTGTCGGATAGCGGTTCTTCGGATTGTGTTGCAGCGCTTTCCGAAGAACTTCTTGCAGTTTTTCTGAAATTCGGTCGGAATGTAATCGCGATAAATCCCAGGTACCGGTCACAAGAGTTTCCAGAATTTCATGGTTGTCGTTTGACCGGATGAGCCGTTCTCCAAGAAGCAGCTCAAAAAGAATCAGGCCGGAAGCAAAAATGTCGATTCGGCGATCAACGCTTGCAGCGCCATTAGCCTGCTCAGGAGCCAAATATCGAATTTTCCCTTGAATCAAGACTTCACGCCCGCGGGTTTCCTGTTGTCTTTTCAGGTTTGCCATGCCAAAATCGATAATTTTTATTTCTCCGGAATGGGTCAGCATGATATTTACCGGGGAAATATCCTGGTGCACGAGATAACCCTTTCCATCAGCGCCTCCGGCTACACGGTTGTGGGCATAGTCTAAGCCGTTGCACACCTCCGCAATAATATGGGCCGCTAAATACGCCGGCACAGTTTTTTGTTTCTGTCTGCAGGCGCGAAGTAAAGCAGTCAGATTCGGACCGTCAACATACTCCATAATAATAAAGAGCTGGCCGGTGTCGTTTCGCTTGATGTCATAAATTTGCACAATATTTTGGTGATTGAGGCCGGCCACACTAATAGCTTCTTTCTGAAACATATCGATATTTTTTGCCTCGCCCAGCAAGTCGGGATCGATCGCTTTGATAGCGACTGTTTTGCCCAAAAGTCTATCTTGTCCTTGATAAATGATCCCGAAACCGCCTCGCGTGATCTCTTGTTTAATTTCGTACTTATCGCCAATGACGCTTCCAACATTCATGTTTAGTGAAAACTCCTGGTTGATGATGATGTTTGTGAATTGGGTGTTTTTTCAACAAATTCAATTGTCACCGCTTGAACGTTATGTTCCCGGAGATACTTGTAAGCAATTGCGGCTTTTAAGTTATCTTGTCCGTTTAAACTGAGATGTTGAATCATTTTATAGACTTTTATCGCATGCTCATCAGTGCGGCCTTCACGGTCGTAAATTTGTGCTAATACCGGATACAACCACAGCTTCCCAGGATTTTTTATGAGCAAGCGTTGGTAAACTTCGGCTGCTTTATTTTGTTTCCGCAGCAGGAGATACATTTTGGCTCGTGAAATCGGGAAAGCGAAAAGCATACCGGATAAGGCGGCCAAGAAAACAATGATGACAAGACAACTCAGATAGAGAGTGCGATGAGAGCTTTTCCTTGTCATGAGTCTCTGACTTCGCGGCTCCGTATAATCCGTATAAACAGACCGTTCTATCATTGACGATGAACGTTTGGGCTTAATGTTGACTTTGGGATGAACCGGGTTAGACTTGGTTCGCTTATTTTTTGACAGGGATATCGGATTTGTCGTCTTTTGGGGTTGTGATTGTTGAAAGGAAGAGGACTTTTTACTGGGTGGAGCAGATTGCTTTTTCCTTTTTTGCCGCTTCTGCTCCGGCTCGACCGAATGAGCCTCTGGTTCTTGCACAGGTGTTTGCCGCTGGCTGATAGCCGGTTTTGCGAGAGGTCTCGATTGAGCGGAAGAACGGCTCGGCTTTTTAGGTGTCGTGCTTTTCCTGCGTTTTATTTCAGAGATTCGTGTTTCCACGTCTTGAAAGCCTGGAAGTTGATTGTTTATTTCAACAAACAAGGCATACGCGAGGTCAAATTGGCCGTTTAAAGCCAGTTGGTCAGCCTTTTCATAAAGCGCTGCCAGTTCTGTGGATTTTTCAATGGATTCGATGAGATTCTTATAAAAACGGTGTTCGGGATTTTCGGGATCAAATCCTTGGTTTAACGCACTCAGAGCCTCATCAAATCGATTCTGTTGATAAAGAATTTCACCAAGCTGCAGAGAAATTTGTTTTCGAAATGTGTCATCCGCTGTTAAGTTCCTTGCACCCCGTAACGCGTCTTCACTCGCTTTCAGCTTGTTCAGATGTTTACTAGCCACTGCCAGGTTAAAAAGGATCTCCGATTTGAGACGGCTGTCGAGAAGGGCGAGTTTAGAGGTATAAGCTTTTTTCAGAAACCTTTCAGCGTTCCGATAGTCCTGTAACTTCATATATTCCAGACCTATTTGATAATAGGCATCCACGTACTTTCTGTCCAGCTCGATAGCTTTTAGATAGGAGTTGATTTTATTTTGAGGCTCGGTTTCGTTAACCGCCTTTTCGTACCATTTCGCGGCCTGTTGCTGAGGGGATTGCGCCGAAATGCTCGTAGGAAGGACACAAAGCAATATGATCGGAAATATCAGGATATGAAGTTCATCTTTAAGCCGGTTGCTCCTCCTCATGAACAGATGACCCCTTTTCAAGTTTATTCTAAATTCGAAATGGCGATCCCCCTGTTGAAGTCAACGGGTTGGTTTTAAGACATTTGACTTCATTGTGTTCAAACAGATTTATAGATCAAAAACCCCCAAATTGCCGAAAAAAATCGGCTTTTTCCTATGAAAATATTGCAATCAATATGAAAAAAGAATCGCATTTATTTTTACGCAGATGGTTACGATATGGGCTAAGTTGCTAAATTAAAGCAGGTTTTTGAATCTCTTTAAAATTCCAGGCGGGATAACCCAATGATAAAACATATTTTAGCATATTTTATTAGAAAAGAGGTTCGGTGTTCTCTTCGAGTTCTCATCATGGGACTCCTCATCTTCGGTACTCCGGCGCAAGCGGTTTCCTTACCCATGTCGAAATATCGTATAGAAAAAGCTAAAAAATTTAAAGAAAAGTGTTGGTCAAACAAGGCGAATACGACGCTCATCGGTATTATGAGAAGGATGACAACCATTCCGATCGAGCAAGTCTATGTTAACAATGATTACATACAAACATTTGGTTGTGCCTACGAAGACGACGATATTGAACAGAATTCAATTCGCGCTGTCTATCGCGCCATTGAGCAATCCCTTCGGAATCGGAGAATAGCCGCCCGGGATAATGTGTTGGGCTTATTGCGGTCGCATCCTCCACGGCCAGATAATCTTTCCCGCGATTATACATTATATGTCAACTTGGTCAAAAACTCGAAAGTAAAACAAGCCCGTTACGAAGTTAAAATTCTCGCTCTAGAGGTCGTGCCGACATTTGAATCACAACGGGCAGTGTGGACACGAGTCATTACTCGCTATGCCTATCAAGACGATTTTAAAAATGCCCCCACTGCGATAGATGAACCCTCTGAATTTGTCGCTGTCATGGAATTAGCGGAACGGATATTAGAGAACGCCGGTAAAGGTCACTTCAAAAAAGTTCGGGAATCGATATCGAACAATAAAAAACCGACTTTTCATCCCACAGATATCGGGGAGCTGGTATTTGGGGATTATATTAGTCTCTTTTCCGAGTCCAATTCGTCTTTAGGTGAGATCCTGGCCATTTACATCGGTAAGGGCATCTATATCGCTAAAATTCCAAAGTTCGGCTCGACTGTGCTCAAGTTTGGTGAAGAACATCTATTCGGTCTTCGTCTGGATACGAGTTCGTTTCACCGAACGACAAGTTTGTTTGTCAATCTGCAATATCGCGCGCCCGAGTCTGTTCTTCAATGTGTTTTGCTCCGTTTTGGTCATAAAAAACCGTTGTATTTGCCGGTGTCCGGCGCAAACGGACGCTAAGTACTGGGGTGCGCGAAAAGTGACTCATCCAAAAGGTGACCTTCTGAATTGATCAAAAACTTGTTGATTATCAAAGAGTTATATACAGTTTTGACAGTTCACTCAACATGAGAAGTATGCTGCGTGATGTGTGAAACGTTGATTCGTCGTTTATAACGCATCACCGTCCGAGTTTGAGACATAAATGATGTAACATAACACACGAAGAACGAATGCCACAAGATAGCCATCAAAAACTTTTGCCCGGTTTTGGGAAAAAAGAGACCCTCTCACGATTTGTATTAGGAAAAAGTTCACCCGAGACTTCATTTGGCCGTACCAAGCTAAAGTATAAGAAGAATCTGGAAAAAACGTTAGTCGGCAGTCTTGTTCTTGTCATCGTTGTCTTTCGCTTTACAGCAGACTTTAACAAGAGTCCGGATTTAAGCTTGCAAGAAAGTGTTGTTTTGGAATTTCTCGATCTCCCGGAAATTCCACCGTTAGTTGAAGATAAGCCAAAAATGAAGATGGAAAATGTTGTGGAGCTGCCGCCAATTGAAGAAGAAGTGGTTGAGACCGAGCCGATCATCAAAGAGGAAATCGACGAGATGCTCGGTGAAAATGAGGAACAAGTTGAGCTATCTCTTGATTCGGATGACATCGGGACTTATTTGGTTTCCAACTCACAGTTAGGTACGATTACCGGACCGCAATTGAGCTTGAGAAAACGCAGGGCGAGTCGAGTCGCTAAAATGAGTTTACGCCGGGGTTCTCACTATTCCGGCTCTGAAAATGGCAGCAGCATCGATATCGGTTCGACTCGACGTTTTGAAAGAAATCTCGACTCAAACGAGAGTTTTGAATTGAAGACGTCTCTCGCCAAGCCTAAGCCTGTAAAGCAACAACGACTCGAGAAAAAAAATGAGCTGTCCTTGGGAATTTCCGGCCAAGAAGGGAAAGTCCTTTCGTTCGCAGCGTCAACAATGGGAACTGAGCACTACAAACTCTGGAATAAGATTAATTCTGAGCTCGACCGGCTCAACAAAGGGAGATATGGCGCTATCCCGGATAAAATCAAGCGTAACCGCGGAGGATTTTTAATTCATTTGAGCTACTCCGACGGCGTACGTCATGAAATTCATTGGCGAAATAACGGCAATGTTTGGATAAAGATTTTCGGAGATAGTAAAAAAAGCGCGTTGCAAGAATTGCAGAGGGTATGGAGTAGTCTGTTGGAACTAACCCTAAATTAAGGAGAAAAAATGAAAGGGCTAAAGCTTGCTCTGTTTTTATTCTTTTTTGGAAGCGTCGCCTTATGCCTGGGCCAACCGGTGAGCTCTCTTTATGACGAAATCCAACAAACGTATAAAAGCAACGAATATCAGCGAACTGTTGAATTGTGTCAACTGATACTCACCCGCTGCGCGGAAAGCGTCCCTGACGTCGAATGTCGTTTTACCGACGTCATGAAAAGCGTTTACAAACTAAAGGGATTCGCTGAGTATCAACTTTACCTGAAAGACCGCGACGCCGTCACATTGGACGCTGCGATCGTATCTTTAAAAAAAAGTTATGAATTGTTCTCGGATCCGGAGATCGCTTTTAATTTTGGCTATATGGAGTCCTTGCGGGCTATCGAACTGCAAGACGGCACATATTTAGACGGCTTAGTCCATGCTTGGGAGGGCATCTTGGGACTGTATTCTAAGAACGAATGGGCGGTGAGCCAGGAGCTGGTGGAGAAAGTCCGGATTTTTGTAAACCAGTCCGTTGAGCTCACAATTTCTCCTCCCGACAGCGCTTTGACCAATGGAGTCTTTGCGAGTTTCATGGTACGGTTGTCATGCGATCTCGCTGAAAAAGCGAGTCTGAGCAAGCAAGACAGCTTATTTTTTCGAATCTACCGGCAACGCGCTGTCGAAGATGAGTTTAATTTGCGCGGCAACGAATGGCGAGCGAGAGGTTTCGCAGCTCAAAGAGATTTGAACGAGTTCCCGGATGATTACAATTATCGCCAAACCCGGCGCTTTTTAGAATTAGCTTATAAACACGCAAAAAGTACACAGCGGCAAGCGGAAATGCTGAAAGAGCTTACGAAAGTCGCGCTTTTTATGGAAAAGGAGGGCAGCAACAACCAACCCCAAGCCGACCTGCAATATGCCAGGGAAAAAGGACAGCAGGCTTATGGGCTGCTGGTAGACCGGGGCGCGAGCATCCCTCTTTCCCTCTCAACTGAGATTAAAAAAGTCTATGGCAACGCTATTTTCCGGCTGGTGAATTACTACTTTAGTTTTGCAGACTCGACGAATCGCTTAAACGCCTATTCCCGCGCTAAACGTGTTGGCGAAGAGCTTCTGGTACAAGACGGACTTTTGGGACGGCGACAAAGGTTCAAATGGGACGGGTATGAAGACCTTTATTTAAGACTTTCCGAAATCGGTTACGAAATCGGCGACAAAGAATTCGCCGTGGACATGGTCGATAAAGCTTGGAAAGCCGTTCTCGAATCCAATGGTCTGACACAAAGCGATCTCTGTGGTCAGTTGGATTATACAAGCGCTTCTGAAATGATGCCGTTTGCAACGGTTTACCGGCAAATTGCCGAGAGATTTGGGCTGCAGCCCGTTTTACTCTGGCTGCGGCCTGTGATAAAATGCATAGCAGAACAAGCTCGTAATTTCTCCTCAAATAAAGGATGATGATGAATAAACTCACGTATGTGTTTTTTATGGCATTTCTTGTTTTTTGGGGAAGCGATAAGTTGTCCGCACAGCCTATTGAGATGAAGTTGGAAGAGCAAATGATCGCACTTGAACGCGATGTAGTTCGGGTGTATAACGAACTGCAAAAATTTTTATATGAAGATCCGCTCAGAAGGGGAAATGAATTGACTGCTTTTGAAGCGCTCATAACAATTTATGTCGATGAAGTTTTGAATCTTTACGATACATTTTGGCGAATGAAAGGCACGACCCTTGAATCTCAACAGAATATCGCAGCTCGCTGTCTTATTTTTAGGTCGTTAACCTACTTGGAACGGTCGCAAGAAGAAACCGGAAATTATTTGAAAGCATGCGGTGATTATAAAAAGGCTTTGCAGCTTTCTCAAAATAAATTGAAAGAACCGTTGCTGAGTACAAAACTTCCTCATGAAGTGTGGGTTGGAAGTAAATTGTATACACGTTTAGCCGATCTGCTCGACAGCCGGGACAAAAATTTCCAGATGATAGATTGTTTTCGGATGTCCAATAAAACCCCGAATTTCGGAGGCAAATAAATGAAGTTTGTTTTGAAGCTTACGATTCATTTGTTGATCGTGATGGGTTTTTGCGTGATAGGATTTACTCAACAGAATCAAGAATTCCTCATCAATCGTATGCGGCAATATGAGCAGAATATTTTGAATATGTATCTTGAATATCAAAAGTTGTATTACGAAGACAAATCGCAAAAACACGAGCTTTTGGGTTTTGAAGATTTATTGACGGTTTATATCAAGCAGGTCACAGAGATTTATGAAACTCTCAGTTTATCAAATCAGAAAGTTCAGGAGCCGCGTGATATTGCTGCGAGAGCGCTCATCTTCAAAGCGCTGATGTACCTGGAAAAAGCGCCTTTAAACGTCGAGTATTATGAAAAAGCGTGCTATGAGTACTATGAAGCGTTGAATCTTTATGACAGTACGGAGGAGCCCCCGGTTATTTTCAAAGAATTGCCCAAAATGATTCAGGCGGGAGATAAAACCTACTTTCGGCTTATCGATCTTCTGGATGATAAAGGTCGTGGTTTGCACGCCTTTGGGAAAGTCCTGGTCTCCTTTCGAAATTTTCGGGTTACAGCAAACTTTAATCCGCAAATGTTGGAATTGATTAAAGTTGAAGATGGAGAGAGCGCCTCGCGCGATTATACCTATTTACTTTCCGAAGATCGCTTAAAACGCGCCTTTGATGAAGTCTTTCAGAAATCCAGGGATATTCAAACTTATATGGCTTTACCGCACGGTACCTATGTACTCCGGTTGCGCTCCTTGCATAAAGCGGACTACACACCGTTAACAAGATTTTACGTCCGCGCCAATCAAGTTCAAGAGCATATCATGGAGCCTTTGGCCGATTGGCTGATACTCTACGAAAACCCAACCAGTAAAAGGCCGGATTTTTATAAATTCAAACGAACCAACCAAAACGTGAATTCCGTTGCGACTTCTAACGGTTTCAGCATGCAAACGAGCGGAAACGGTTCCGAAGGGAAATCGACAGAATACGCCGAAGCGGGGCTTTCGGGCTCGCATGAAGCCCTGGTCGAGGAGATCGTTTCATACTATTTGCCGCAATTTGAGATTAAGCTGATCTTCGATCTGAATGACCCGGAAATGAAGCAGAATTCCATTGAGATTATCTCAAAAGCAATCGTTGCACATGTGGAAAGCCAATCTTTTTATAATGAATGGAATCAATGGAGCACGAGCTGGGAAATAGCCAAAAATGTGAGAGAGATCATCAGTCCCGGCAGCCTGCTCCCCTTGGAGCTGGTCCAACTCATCTATCACGTCATTAATGAACTTTAAGTTCATGCGTTTGAGTATTAAAAAATCCTTGCTATTTTAGTTACGTTTTTATACTATTTGTTGCACCTTCTGATTTCCTCTCCAATCTACAGAATTTCGTCGTCATGTCGAAGTTAATGCAATAGTGGGTTAATTAAATCGATTCTGGAATAGGGATATGAAGGACTACTCTTTTGAGAAACGGAAACATCCGCGAGTAGACGTTTCCGAAAAGATTGCGTGTAATATTAAAATATATGGACTGACTGGAAAGCCTGTTGTTGGGAAAGTGATTAACATCAGTTTAGGGGGCGTGGCTTTTTTAAGCCATTACCGCGACATCGCTAAAGCCGTTAAAAGGCCCAACCCCAAAGTAGAAATTTTGCTCCCCGACGGCCGCTCTGTGGACGCCATGACGACTTTATTGCGCATTCGACCCCAGCCAGAAAGCGATGACTGCGTCTGTGTCTTCAGGTTAACTGAATTAAACAGCACAAACTCAACAAGACTACAAAAATTTATTATTCGCTAAGGAGATTTCATGGACCGACTCGTCATTGACGCTTTAGAGATAACCGGTAAACGCGTACTTACGAGAGTTGATTTTAATGTTCCCCTGATAAACGGAAAAGTCCACGACGATACCCGAATTCAGGCGGCTTTGCCCACGATTCGAAAAATTATCGATGACGGAGGAAAGCTCATCCTCATGTCCCACCTCGGCCGTCCCAAAGGCAAACCAAACAAAGAACTTAGCCTGGCGCCCGTCGCCTCCCATTTGAGCGGACTTCTTGGAAAAGAAGTCCGAATGGCGCCCGATTGTATCGGCGGCGAGGTTGAAAAACAGGTCAATGAACTACATGAAGGCGAGGTTCTGTTATTAGAAAATACGCGATTTCATGCGGGGGAAACGGACAATGATCCTGAGTTTGCCCGTCAATTGGGCGCTTTGGGAGACGTGTTTGTCAATGACGCATTCGGGGCTGCCCATCGCGCACACGCTTCCACTGTCGGCGTGACCTCACATATTAAAGAAGCCGCGGCAGGAGTTCTGCTGCAATCTGAACTCGAAAGTTTGGGCAGGTTATTAGAAGACACCGAAAAGCCGTATGTGGTCATTCTCGGCGGCGCAAAAGTTTCCGACAAGTTGAAAGTGATTCATAATTTGGTGACCAGAGCCAGTGCAATCCTCATCGGCGGCGGCATGTCTTATACTTTCTTAAAGTCACAAAACATCCCGGTTGGCGACTCCATTCTCGATGAAACGCACATGGCTTTGGCCTACAATACCATGGTCGTGGCCAGCAAACCGCATCCGTATAAAAAAATGGAGTTTTTACTTCCGCTCGATCATGTGATAGCGAATGGAGTCGCCCCGAAAACGACGGACGGTGCGGACATTCCCGACGGCTCCAAAGGCGTGGATATTGGCCCGAAGACCGTTGCGGAATTCAAAAAACACATCGCGTCGGCAAAAACCGTGTTTTGGAACGGACCGATGGGCATTTTCGAAACGGACGAATTTGCAAACGGCACCATTGAAATCGCAAAGTCGGTAGCGGCAGCGACGGAACGGGGTGCATTTACCGTCGTTGGCGGAGGGGATTCGGTGGCGGCTATCGAGAAGGCCGGCGTCAAGAACAGCATCTCGCATGTTTCGACCGGCGGCGGCGCTTCTCTGGAATTCTTGGCCAGTATCGATTTGCCGGGAATTATGGCGCTGTCAAAAGCCAAGAAACCGGCGCCGAAGAAGAAAGAGGAGAGCGAATAGACGTTTAGCGCCAGACAGCGACTTTCGTAAAAAAATAAAAAGAAAGCCTTTCTCTGGAAATTATTGAGTAGCGGTGATGAACTGTTCATCAACCAACTCGTAGCAGGCCCAGAGAATGCACCTCCAGCAGTTTCACAGGACTCCTCGACGAAAGGCCAGGTCGCTGTTTTGACGACGAGAGATTTGTTTCCATATCTTCGGAAGAAAAAAGATAATCAGCCCGTATATTTCAAGCCTGCCAAGAAGCATAGTCAAGGTTAGTATCCATTTCCCGACA
>JBHHWX010000065.1:0-17484 GCA_046756745.1 bacterium
CCTCAAAACCCAAAGCCGATGGTAAACGTCTGCACATTGTCAAAAACGCCGAAGTTTGTGTAAGCATATCCAATCTCAACCTTGGTGTCGCCGAACTTAGGCCGAACACCGAAGCCGAAAGAAAGGTCGGCCTCATCATGGTTGCCAATGAATCCCCCGCGAAGTGCAAGTAAATCCTTATACCAGTACTCTCCGCCGAAATTTGTACGTAACCCAAAATCACGCGGCGCCTGCACGTTGATTTCGAACGTCAAGGAATGATCTGCTGAGGAGGTGGAAAGAAAACGCAAGACGTCCATCGCAACGCCGACTTTAAATGAAAGCGGCATTGGGAAGAACTCCTCTTCGACTTGCAGCTCCTGTGAGAAATTTTGCAACGACATTGCGATACGCAGGTCCTCAAAACCGGTATTGAAGACGGTGCCAAAATCAACGACAACGGCGGTTTCTGAGAAATCTCTTATTGTGGAACCGGCAGAAGGATTCGTTAAATCATTACCGATAACGGCGTTACCAAAGTCCATATGTGCCAAGCGTACGTGAATTCCCCATGAAAATTTTTCGGTGAGCGTGCGGGAATAGCCGAGTCCGAGTGCGTACGCCGAAGGCGAAAACGTGCCAATTTCTTCAAATGCCTTGTCGCCGCTGAAACTCCGGGTCGTCGCGACCAGGTCGCCATAATCTACAAAAACAAACGTGGCGCTGAGAACGCCCAGGTTGCCAATTTGTGCAGACACGACGCCAGCGTTATGATTGATGTCCGCCAACCATTCCTGATGAGTGAAAGCTGCGGCAATGCCGGTGATGTCGGCTGTTTTCGCGGCGTTGGTGAAAATTGCATTTGGCCCGTCAACAATACTGATTCCCGCTCTCCCCAGACTTGAAATCTGAGCGCCTACAGGAACTTCAAGAAATTTGAATCCGGCCTGACCTATTTTGTTCAGGCCTCCCTGGCTATAGGCATTTCCAAATGATAAGACTATGCCAAGGATCAACAAGAATGTAAGTGATAACCGTTTCATGGAAAATTTTCTCCTTCGCTTAAAGCGTTATATTTATATCAACGCTGCGCTATCTTATGACAACAAACTTGGTCATACCATCGCTGACAGAATTTCCGTTCAAGTCTTTACCGTTGGTCACAACAATGATATAAAGCCCTGTGGCAGGGAACTGATTCTGGTCGGTTTGCAAGTCCCAGTCTTCACGGTCGCTTAAATCCGTATGTTCAATGGTGCTCAACAGGTCGCCCGTTTCCGTATAGATCTTTAAGGTGCAAACCGCCGGCAAATTGAAAAATTTGATAGTATTTCCGCTATTCTCAGCGAAAAGGAGGGAGCCGGCGGTAATGATAAATGGATTGGGAACCGCAACAACCTTCTGTGCCGTCGTCTTTCCCGGTTCAAAAGGTCTGGCGGCGAAGGTTTCCCCCTCCATTCGATTCAGGCTCACCGAACTCTCATTGCCATCATCATCGACCGCTGTTACGTAGTAATAGTACGAGATGCCAGGCACAATCGCGGTATCTTCGTAAGAGGTAGATGTGGTTGTGTGTACCAACCGGAAGGGATTGAGAAAATCCTCGTCAGCGCGGTAGACACGATATTCGGCAAAATCGGCTTGCCCGGTATCACGGTCAACAGAGCTTGAGACATCTGACCAGCTCAAGAGAACTTTGCCTGGCCCATCGTTTACGACAAGATCGGGCGATGGCGGCGGCTCCGGAACGGCAAGCCCGCTATCCCAAGCAAAGGCTGCGCGGTCAATTGTGTTCTTGAGGGAATCCAGACCGGTGGCAAGCAACGCATTTTTTTGATCATCTGTTATAGCGCCGCTTTGCCATTTCGCACCCTCGGAAATCGTTAACTCCTGGGAAATACCTCCAAACGCGATGCAGATAACGATACGAATCTTATCCCCATCGCTCACGACAGGATAAGGTCCATAACCCTGATATTCGAGGTTTGCAAAAGAGGATGGAGGGCTGGCATTCGGATCGGTTTCAATGGCAGATTTTTCACGTACGCCACTGCTGATGGCTTGTCCAGGCACCGTATCCGGACCGCCAAAGACATCTAACCTATTGCGGCGTGCCATACTGAACGGCTGAGTTTCATCATTGCCCGTGAGATCATTGACCGCAGTTGAAACCTGCAGAGGGCCGAAGCCGACATACGCTTCCGACAGAAACCGCCCCAGGGGACCGACGGCGGGTTCAATGCCAACGACAGCCGTCGTGGCCGGGTCGCCCGTGTCGTCACCGGCAACATCGGGGCTGTCGCCATCCCAAATATAAGTAAAAGTGATAGGCCGCCCGCTCAACGAACCGGTAAAAGTGGTCCAACTACCCCAAACATCCGTATCTTGGCTGTTGAGCTGGATGGCTCTGTTGCCGGCCGGGGAAATTTGAAATCCATGATTGAACCCGAACGTCACATCGAAAAAATCTTGGGCCGGAAATTCCGGCTCCGGGTCGTCGTCGATATCACGGGTCATTTCAAATTCATAGTCCAGAATAATGAAATCATCAAAGTCCGTATTGGCAAAGGCGTACGTTCTTCGGGTAACCAGGAATCCGGGACCTTCACCGAATTTATACTGCAAAAAGGTCATCTCATCGGCGAGCATGTTTGGATCCACTTCATCAAAGGCAAGAGTGGGTATGGCTTGGCCGTTGACGGTGATCGTTGGCGGCTCACGGCGCACAACTTTTTTGAACGTGCCGGCAATGGGGATATGGTCGTCCAAATGTCCTCCAAAGGATTTGTCGGTAACCGTATTTCCCAGAAGATCGATCATTTGGCCGACGTGGATAGCGCGGGTCCAAGCAATTTGCATCCCCCGATTCCTTTCGCCGCGGCCAACCGGCCATTGAAAATTGTCGGCGAAAACTTCGTTCCATTCCCTGTCATCATCCGTTACATTGACGTCGATATTGCCGACACGATGCCGGCGCTTCTGTTGAGACAAGGCCGCGCCGGGAGCAACCAGTAGCCAAAAGAGGCACGCAGCCAGTATCAAGCTCCCATAATTCATCAACTTTTCCGAGTCGGTATGCATTGTATATTCTCCTGACTTGAATGATTTTGAATCAATGAGTTACAATGGGATATCAATTAATGCCCATCTTAAAACCAAAGTAATATTGCCGCGGATTTCTGAACTGGATCCAATCGGCCCAAAACAAGGTTTTACCTTCATAATCTCCATAGCGATCGTCGCCGGGAGGATCCGTGAAAGGCAAATTCAGTGAGTCACGATACGGCTGCCCGCGTCCCCCTTCGGAGCGGTTAAAAAATATCGCTTCCGTATTCACTGTTTTTACATTGAGCAGGTTGTTGATCTGCAGGTAAAACGTCGGGTTGATAAAACCGATACGCGGCAAGGTTTTTTCAACATAGAGATTGGTATTTCTAAAACCGCGTTGATCAATGAAAACAGTTCGGCCATCGACTTTTTCAGGCCATCTGAATTTACCGCCGCCTCTCCTGAAGTGGACGAAAGAGAAGCGCATATTTCCCAGAACCTTGCCGCCGAACAAGCTTGGCCCGAAATCCTTGGGCGTATAATAAGAAAGATTCAATCGAAAGCTTGGACGGCTGAAAGGCCGGAATTGATCGGCAGATTCTTCAACGGCGATTTCACGCTGAGCGGTCTCACTTTCGCTCACGCGTGTGAATCCACGGCGACCCTCGCTGATTTGTACGAAGTTCCAATTTAACCAGACATTGAAGGTACGACCGATCCAGTGTTTGACGTTCACTTCCAATCCTCTCAGATCCCGATAGAGTTTATTGTCATAGGTTGAGTAATCGGCTCCTGAGAAGGGGCTGTCAAAATCAACTAACTCTACTTCGTTTGTCACGTTTTTATAGTATCCGGCGATTTGCAGCATCGTCGATTCCTTAAATCCAAACTGGTAACCGACTTCATACGCAACCGTTTTTCTGGGCTCGAGATCGGGATTGCCCAGGGTCAGGCTGTTCTGGTTGTGACCGATCCACTGCAAGTACATTTGCTCAAACGTAGGCGGCTGATAGAAAGTGCCAAAATTGAAATAGACCTTGGCGCGATCAGAAATAGGATGAGAAACGCCTAACCTGGGAGAGACTCTGAGTTTGGCGTCGATATCAACCGTGCGCAGCGCCTGAACTTGTTGATCTTTGTACCAATCTACGATAAGTTGTGTTTTGTCAACTTCCCACAAGGTTTTGCCGGTATATTCCGGACCAAACCGATTGCCGTCGAGAAAATTGTACCAAGAGGTGTTTGGGTCGTAAATATCCATCCGAACGCCGGCGTTGACGATCAGCCCCTCAAACTCTATTTTATCCTGGATATAAGCAGAGTATTCTCTTGGGTTCTCATCAAACACACGGTTGCGGTAATTTGAACGCTCCGGTTTCCACAGATGCCAGTGCTCTGTACCGCGGAAAACATGGTAGTCTTCGTTGATGAAATTCAAATTGACGCCGGCTTTGACAAGGTTGTATTTCCCCATTTGCTTGGTGATAGAACCGGAAAACTGTACGCTTGTGTTCTCGGAAAGGTCCCGAAAACGTCCGCGGCCCTGAATCTGATGCAGTCCGACTTGATCTCGGGTATACCAGAGATTATGGCCGTTTTGCCAGTCATAAACGGGAAAGGAAGCGGCTCTTCCCAAAGTTTGATCTTCTGCGGTTTCAAGAAAGAACTCCGGTGTGGGATCCACCCAACCCGGAGGCCGGTAATCTTCCCGAAGCTGAGCATTTTTGGTTGGCAGATAATCCTGGTTATTCTTCGAGCGCTTGTATGAGAATGTGAGCTCATAGAATGTACCGGGGTTGAGAAAATGTTGAAACTCGGCGCCGGCAACGTAAATATCGCGCTGAATGGGGAGAAACGCCCCTTTATCATATATCGAGTGGAACACCTGCCACGGATTGTCCTCGAACTGGGTGTCGCCGGTTTGAATCGAAAATTGACCGGTATTGCTTCCCTGGGTATGCGCATTGACCTGGCCAAACAATCCGCTAAAACTCAGTTTCATGTTCGGATTTAGAGGTAATGCGAGACGGAGCTGGTAGTTTTGGTCCTGATAATAAGGATCCTCGCCCGTCGGGAATTGATAGTAGCTGCGCTTGGTTCGGCCCGAGAGGAAGAAGGTTGATTTATTGCCGATGAGAGGCAAAGGGCCGCCGACGCCTAAGTCGATATCAAAGTCGGGTTTATCCGCATAGGGTATCTCGCGGTGCCGCCACTCCCAAAGCGCTTGCTTGCTTTCCGGGGTTAGACTGGATTCATTGTAACGGTTGTTAGCCCCGGATGATCTATGGTTTTTCCATCCGGGCCAACCCACGGCGCCTTCCTCAACTGTTTTAGTCGTCGGGGTAAAGACACCATTATTCTCGACAAACATGATTGGGAACTCCTCCGTTCCCCACAACTCTTGCGGCACCCCATCCTGGGCAAATTCCCCTGCAAATGTACGCCACTCCACGGAATTGGCACCATTCAAGTCATCGCCGAAATGTTTGCGTTGCGGCGGATTGATGCGTATGTCACCGGAAATCGTGTATCTATCCGGGTCGCCTTCTTTTGAAACCACCTGAACGAGACCGGAGCGAATGTTGCCATACTCTGCGCTGAAGCCGCCGGTCTGTACCTGTATTTCCTTAATTGCGCTCTTGTTGATACCAATGTAGGGTTGATTCAGATGGCGATTCTGCAGTGAATACCCATCGAGGAGAATTGTGGACTCATCCAACATCCCACCACGAATGGAAAACCCCCGGCCCGAAGCGCCGGTGGTTTTTCCCTGAGAGGTAACCTCACTCACTTGGTATTCCAATCCTGCCTGAAATCCCAGCAGATGCTCTAAGCGAGCCACGGGAACCTCTTCAACCTGCTGAGCGCTGATGCTGATCTGGGTTGCAGAGACGTCTTTTTGTACAAGCGCTCTTTGCGCCACAACCACAACTTCTCCTATGTCAATCGCCTCCTCGCTAAGATTGAAATCGACCACAGACGTCCGATCAATTCCAACACGTACTTCAGTTATCTTGACTTTGGCATACCCAATCATCGACGCTTCCACAACGTAAGCGCCGGGAGGAACATTGAGAATGAAATATTCGCCGTTACCATCAGCGGCAGCGCCTCTATCTGTCCCGATAATCCTGACATTCGCTCCGGGTAAGAATTCTCCGGAGCCTTTGGCAGTTACTTTACCAACAATTTTTCCGGTTGTGCCGGCAAGAGCCGTATGATCGAACGTGAGAATAAATATCAGTAGAAAAACGACTGCACCGAGGATACCAGCAGGTAGGCGCCATTTGGAAAACGAGCAGCCATGCCTGCCGCAACTGTTCGTTCTCATGGCAGGTTTTCCTTCGCCTAAGTGGACTTTTTGTGAACACATGGCAATCTCCCTTCGCTTAATAAAGAATGATTAAATTAATTAGTGATTGACCGAAAACTTGATTTTTGATGTCTTTGCGAGCGCTTCTCAGCGAAGCAATCTCCTTATTAGGCACGCCATGAGATTGCTTCGGCAAAAAACGCCTCGCAATGACAGCTATGTTAATAGTTTTCGTTCAGACACTAATTATGACGTCTTGGAAAAAAAAGTAATTTCAAAGCAAGAATTGCTGAGACTTAAACGCCCATGACCTGCACACAGTAGGTCCTTTCCAAAGGGCCGTCCAATTCAAGAAAATAAATGGTTTGCCTGGAACCTTTAACAAGCTTGCCCTTCTGGATTGGAAACATGGCGCTCATACCCGAAAGAATGCTTTTCAAATGAGCGTCCGCATTAAAACCGAGCCGGCCATCAAAATCCAGATAGCGGCGATGGCGATAATTGTCTTCTTCCGGGACGAGTTTGGCTAAGAAATTGATCACATCCTCCTCCAAGCATGGGATGCCTTCTGTCACGGTTATCCCTGAGGACGTATGCATGGTCATGATGCTGACGAGTCCATCTTGAACGCCGCTGTCGGCGACAACTTTTTCTACTTCAGGCGTTAGATTGACCGCCTCTTCGCTATTGCGTGTTTGCACTTTAAGTTTTTTGAGGACTATTTTCATCGTTTAAACGGAGCTTGTATACATTAAAAGCTTCTCAGCATTCTTTTGAAAAATCAATTCCAGACAACCACCGGACAGGCCCAAACTACGAATGGCGTGCACCATATTCTTGATTTCCACGCGAGGATAGTTCGAACCGAATACAAGCTTCCTTCGCAGACTTCTCTCAACAACGGTGATGGGTATTTGATGGGACATGACAAATCGTAAGAATTCCGCGGGGCTGTCGAAATATAAACAGGACGTATCGATAAAAATATTGTTGTATTTCAGGGCAAGCGCCACCGACTCGAGCACCCAGGGCCAGCCAAAGTGAGCAATTACGATATTCAAATTGGGGAATTCCACAGCAATATCCTCAAATTTTCCGGGATGTCCGGGCATCAGTTTGGTTCCCGGCTCCCAGCTCATGCCTGCGTGAAATAGGATCGGAATTCCAAGCTGTTGAGCTTTCTTGTAGACAGGAAATACGAGTTGGCGATCTAAAGGGTCAAAGCCTTGCGCCGCCGGCGAAAGTTTGAGCCCCTTGAGGTGAAGCTCTTTGATGCTGTTTTCTAACTGTTCCGGGGCCTTACTGTCATTTGGATCCACACTTGCAAATCCGATAAATCGATCGTATTTCTCACACAACTCCGCAACGATTTCGTTTGTAGAGATCCGGATGCCGAGGCGAGTCGTGCAATCGAGGGGCAGGAGAACGGCTTGCTCAATATCAGCAACATCCATTTGCAGCAAAAAGGTTTCTATTGGCTGTAAGTTGTTGCCAATGTGAAAGACTTCGCGCGTCGAGCGCGCTTGCTCCGGGTGGGATTCGATAATTTCGCGAATCAACACCGGGTGTGTGTGAAAATCAATCAAAACTCTCTCCAACCCTCATTGATAACTCTGCATGAACCCTGACAGAGTTTTTCAATAACGTCATTTATTCTTTTAGCATCACAACTTGGCTCAGATGTCGTGGTTTATCCGGGTTTATTCCCTTCGCGCTTGCTCGATAAAAGCTGAAAAGTTGCGCGACCAGCATGACCAGCACTGTCCGAAAAGCGTCTGGGACGCCACTGTTGATCTCAATCACCACGTCAGCCGTGTTAAAAATCGTCGCAGTTGTCGTCTCACAGATCGCCAACGTTTTTGCGCCCAATTTTTTCATATCCATCAACACGGCTTCTTCATGAGAAGTCCCTTGATTTGAAAAAAACAAAGTGACCAGAGTATGCTCATCTGCGATCGCCATGGGGCCGTGGCGGTACTCCAAAACATGATAGGCTTCAGACATGGAGATGGCCATTTCCTTAATCTTGAGCATCGATTCACAGGCAATGCCATAGAAAGGCCCCTGACCCAGGAAAACAAAATTGTTCAAGGAAAGATCCTCTGCTAATAACTGAAGAACCCTTGAATAGGATCTTAACACAGATTCAGCCAGGTCCGGAAGTTTCAAAATGTCATCGTGAACGACGCTGGACTCGACGGCTACGCATGCCATGAGAGTACATAGCAGCAACATACTCGTGAACGACTTCGTCATGACAACACTTTGTTCACTCGCGTCCTTAGCAACAAGAGCGCGGTCACAAATCTCAACTAAATCGTTGGCCGGATAACACGTCAGCGCTAAGGTCTCAATATTCATCTTCTCTTTGATATAGCGGGCAGCCCACTTGGTTTCGGTAGTCTTTCCTGAACGCGAAATAAGAACAACAAAATAATCACTGTTGGAAGGGAATATGGATTCCGGGAAGATAAACACATCTGATGAAGGGACTGCCCGCGCTTTTCGATTCGCAATCGCAGAAAAGATACTTGCCGCTGACATGGCGAGATAATACGACGTACCGCATCCGACAAAAACCACTTCTGAGCCAACCTTTTGTTGAAGATACTTAAAAAGGTCACCGTGAACCTCATTCATATAATCAATGACGGCTCGCCATGCAGCAGGCTGTTCGAATATCTCTATTAATGTTTGACTTTGCATGAATGGCTCCTCATACCTTCTGTATGCATTTCGCAATGAGCATCCCCCTTGGGCGTCAAAACACGTAATACTCTCAGGCGACGATAACTTCAACCCCCTTGTCGATTAAGTACGATAGGTCATCCTCAGGAATATTGCTATCCGTGACCACTTTTGAAATTTCGCTCACATCGGCGATGAGTGAAAAGCTGCGTACGCCAAATTTGCTGGAATCGGCCACCACGATGGTTTCGTGGGAGATTTCGATCATCTGTTTATTGAGCTGCGCCTCAAGAACATTGGGCGTTGTAAGGCCATCTTTTACGTGAAAACCATCAACCCCCATAAAGAACTTCTCTACATAGTGTTTACGGAGAGTGGATTCTGCGTGCGGCCCGACAAGCGAGTAAGACTCCGGACGCATTATCCCTCCGGTAAGTGTCACCATAAGATTTTCAAATTGAGCCAGCTCCCAGGCGATATTGATTGCATTGGTTATGATCGTTAGGTTTTTCTTATTCCCTAAATTTCGAGCGATTTCCATACTCGTTGTTCCGGAATCGAGGATAACTGTTTCCCCGTCCTGTACCAATTCCGCAGCCCGTTTGCCAATTCTCCGTTTTTCTTCAATATGCTTCTTCCGTTTATCTTCGACAGGTAAGTCTCTAACAAAGTAATTAGAGGAAATTGCTCCGCCATGTGTGCGGTGAACGAGTCCTTTTTGCCCGAGAACTTTTAAGTCATTACGAATGGTCACCTCGGAAACGTTAAACCGCTTGCCTATCTCCTGTACACGGACGTTCCCGTCCCTTTGAAGAATATCTAATATTTCGCTGCGTCGTTCGACAGTGGTGAGGGAGGGATGATTATTCTTGAGCATTTGGCGTACACCTTTTGATACTTTATTAATTTACAGTCATATGGCAAGAAATAAAAAGCTATATGGTTTCACTTTCTTTTATAAAAGCTTTCGTTTCCTTTCGATTGAAAGAACGAAAAATATTTCTCTTTGTCAAGACTTTTTTACAAAAAATTATTATACGGACGATTTTAGGACTCTGAGATGTTGAGCATTCCTTGGTGGTCGATTGTGAAACTTTGTGACTTTGTGTTGAAATATTTTTTTATCGTGTCATTTCGAATCCCGACTTCACAACGTCTGTTGAAAATCATGAATATCGGGACTCGAAATGATAACTCGGTAAGGAAAGGACTCAAAGATGTAAAAGGAGAAAATCTACGGAAGGGTTTTTTACTCGGCTTCATATTATGTGGGAGCTAACGAGTCACCGTCAGCTTCTCTCGCACAATGCCAAAATTAGCATTCCCCGGATTCATCGCCAGCACCACGACCTCGACAGCGCCGGCAGTTTTAACCGGCAGCTTTCCTGCAAACGTACTGACTTCACCCGTAAACTCCAAAGGGGTCTCGGCTATCACTTTGTTATCTTGCACGAGCTGCGCAATAACTTGAATGTGATCGGCGTCCCAGAGCCCACCTGGCTCCGTGGGGCAGCCTCACGTCATCGTGATCAGGGCGCGTACAGGCAAATCTTGTCCTACAGACAGTTTCAAGTCTTCATTAGGTGCAAACAACGAAACCCGGAAGCCGTGAATTTCCAGCAAAACGCCTTCCCCGAGAATATGCTTTCCCGGGACTAAAAGCAGCGTTTTAGAGGAGCGGTAGGTGGACTGAGGCGTGTCGAGCGGACCTTCCGCGCTTATCTCAACCACAGTCGGCCGGCTCAAATGAAGCTTGGCTAAAAAACCTGCGGCGCCGGGCGTATCAAAAAGAGTGGCCCCGCGTTCTCGAGGCGTTTTCATAATCAGCTTGGTATCTCCGGTCTTGCCCTCTTGAATACCTTCCACCAAAATCTCGCCTGTAGACAAGTCGCGTATTTTGATCCTCGCCCCGCCCACGCTTGTGCCGATAATTTTCGCGTCGCGTGCGATGGCGCGTACCAAAACCTTGGTGGCGAGAGTTTCGGATTGGGAAAAAACCAAAGAAGAGAAAAGAAAGAGGGGTGAAAAAGCGATGGCGAAGACTTGCTTTGCGCGCATACTCAACCTCCATTAACAGATTGAAAACATTGAAACAGGAATTTAGATGTGCAACTATGTTATTACCACCAGTCTTTTGCAAAAAATGGAACACGGATAAGACGGATTTAACGGATCTGAACGGATTTGAATGAGTCGAAGTCAGTGAATTTGAATTGTGGTTAGCCTCATGCCCTTGTTTATTACTAAAATCAGATCCGTGTAAATCCGTTCTATCCGTTCAATCCGCGTTCCATCCCTCGGCGGGACGCCTTTGCTAAGAGATGTCTTTTCGGCCAGGCCCCTAACGGGGTTGAAACGTCCACACTCACTTGCCGACGGCGTCTCGCCGAGGCCTTCTCAGCGCTGACCTTATCGTTACCACATCTTTCGTTGTAGCCGGCTGACCCGCCACGATTTAAAATTCGTGGCTCATAGATAAAGTCATCTAAAGATGACTGAGCCTGGTTGAATTAAGGCGAGAGATAGTCGGCTTCAGCCGACTTGAGCTATGAGCCTGAAAATTTATTTTCAGGCGTTTCCGCACCCGGCCTCGGATAAGTTTCCCCTCAGTCCCCTTTTATGACAGAGGGTTGAAAACGCTCGGCGGGGACGCCTTCGCTAAGAATAGTCTTTTTGTACAGGGCCTCTAAAATCACGGCTGCGGAACTTCCGGAGGCGGTACGCGGTAGCGGGCGCCGAAAGCCGCTAACCGGTCGTAATGTTTTTGCAGACGCCGCTCAAAATCGCCAAAATCACGTACAGCTTTGGCGGACCACACGACTTCTGCCATTGCAGACATGCGCGGCAAAACCATATATTCAACCTGTCCGGGATCAGACATGTATTCGGTCCACACGTTGCCCTGCGCTCCCAGGATATGTTTCCTTTTCTCAGCCGGGATTTCTTCCGGAACCGGTTCAAATGAGTAAACTTTCTGCAAAGGCAAATATCCGCCGATAGCCAGCGGCTCGCCGGTCTTGGCTTGATAATAGTCGAAATAACAGTGCGAAGTCGGCGTCATGATCACGTCGTGCCCGGAACCCGCCGCGGCAATCCCGCCTTTTGTTCCACGCCAGGACATGACTGTCGCTTCCGGGGCCAAACCGCCTTCTAAAATCTCATCCCAGCCGATTAATTTCCTGCCTTTGGAATTGAGAAATTTTTCGATGCGTTTGACAAAATAGCTTTGCAAGGCATGCTCATCTTGCAGGCCGTGCTCCTTAATTCGCTGCTGGCATTTACTGCATGTTTGCCAACGAGCTTTGGGCGCTTCGTCGCCGCCAATATGGATATACTGCGAGGGGAACAACTCCAGAACTTCAGTCAGCACATCTTGCAAAAAAATAAATGTTGAATCGTTGCCCGCACAATAAATATCCTCGTGCACACCCCACTGAGCTGAAACCTTAAACGGACCGCCAGTACAAGAGAGTTGAGGATACGCCGCCAAAGCCGCAACCGAATGGCCGGGCATCTCGATTTCCGGCACCACAGTGATATGACGCTGTCTGGCATACTCAACGACCTCCGTGATCTCGCTCTGCGAATAAAAACCGCCGTGCCGCACACCATCGAACCGGAGCGGCAGATCCCGGGCATGGCCGATTAACGTTTGATCCCGGAAAGCGCTCACCTCGGTTAATTTCGGATACTTCTTAATTTCGATGCGCCAGCCTTGATCTTCGGTCAAGTGCCAATGAAAGACATTCATTTTGTGCATCGCGAGCAAATCGATATATTTTTTGATGAATTCCACTGAGAAAAAATGACGGCTGACATCGAGGTGCATCCCGCGCCAGCGAAAACGAGGTGCATCTTTTATTCGCACACACGGGATCGTCCACTGTTTCTGCCCGGTCTTTTCTTTGCTAAAAAGCTCTGGCGGCAGCAGGTGTAACAACGTCTGCACACCATAGAACAACCCGGCAGCCTGTTGCGCCCGTATCGAAATCGAATTGGGGCCGACAACAAGCCTGTAACCTTCTTCGCCAAGAGCTGCGTCCGGAGCTTGTATCAAAGCGATCGCCCGTTCTATGGCAGAAGCATCCACAGAAGATGTAACCGGAATTTGATACCCGGTTGCTGCTTTCACAAACTCAGCCAGATAGCTCGCGACCTCGCGCGCTGATGGATTATCAGCCACGACAATAATTTTAGTTTGTGGCGAGAGTGAAAATATTCCAGGCTGTTGCGATACTTCTAACGGTTGCGGAATAATAGAAACCTCACTCGGTTTGGATAACAAAGACCCGTTCCTTCCTGTTGTTTTAAAAGAGCAATAAGAGCTGAAAACCAGGATGAGAAGTGTCAAACAAATCACGATTATCTGCTGAACTGGGAGACGCTTTGCGAAAGATGATTTCATGGCACGGTCACTTCCGATTGACGATATTTGATTTACGATTTCCGAAGTCCTTAGGATCCACAATTAGCCATGACTAAGTTTCTCCTTTGGCTGTGACGGAATACTCAGAAATGGGAAAGTCGTTAAATTGCTCCCCTTACGCAATTGGGCAAAAGCGTCCAGTTGCGTTCTTTGTATAGAACACGCAACTTGAAATATAGCAATTAGGTTTAATAAAATCAAAGGATTCCTGAGCGTTTCTTGAGTATAAAAATGTCTACTTGCGTAGTTGAGTGGAAAAAGAGGGGGTTGAGGGCAGGGCCGGAAAGTAGCTTACAAAAAAGAAAAATCCGGGATCTCTATCGTCGAACTATGGAATTCTGGTGGTCATACAAGTAAGCCTCTGTTGGATAACATACATATTAAAATATATGCAATGATGCAATGCAATATTTTTATTGTTTTTTGATAGTACATTAAATATATTAGGGTTATACCAAAAAAACGAGTTGCTTACTGCGTTCCGCCAGGCTGCTACAGCCGAACGGAACGCAGTGGCGGTGTTAGCCAGTTTCTGTATATCATTACATATTGAATGTTTTACAGAAACTGGACAATCACTTGTTGTACGAAGCGGCAGAGCCGCAAGTCTTTTAAAGCAGATAAGTTGCAGGAAGTTATGTTTGGTGAAGGTAATGGTTCATAAGCGCGTTTTGTGTTCAGTAGCTCGATTTGATGCCGGGACAGGCTCAGAACTGGCCATGTCGAAATTTGTATTTTTGTGCCTAAAAAACGGGGAGTAACGCACCATAGCGGCAGGCTTTGTACAACAGCAGAATTGAGCAGACGTGAAAGTCGGTTTTAAGCGGCACATCCGGTGAAATTTCTCGGTTTTGTGCGAAAGGGAACGTCTGTGCTTGTCAATTTTCACGCTGCTCATTCTAATAGTTAGTGTCTGACCGAAAACTCAGAAATAAGCTCTAAGCCCCGTCCTCGGGGCGTCGTAATCCATTGTTTTTACAAAGCGTCAAACGCACCCGGGGACGGGTGCTTGAGCATTTTAAGAGTTTTCGTTCAGACACTAGTTAGGAAAGTTCATGCACAACCAACCAAGGCAAGTCCAAGAAATGAAAAGCATTGTTGCAAAAAAAGTTAAAAAAGGTTTAGACTGTGAATCATTCGGTTCAAAATTTGATTGGCATTATGGAGAAGAAACCGAAAGAATCTGATTGGAAAATTTTCCAAAGCGTGTCCCGGAATGGCGAGAGCGATATTTGAGTATTAAAAACCAGGAGGTTCTTGCTGTTCTCACAGACGATAATAAGACACCAACGGAGCAGTTTTGGGATGCAAAACAAAAGATGAAAGAAGAAGCCAAGATTTTGATTGATTGTCTTGATGGTCATTCAAGGTCAAAAATGAATTGGTATCTTTTTCTGATGTATAGTCATGGACTTATTCAAGACGCCGATTTAGAAGAATTCAGCCAGGAGCTTCGGAAGCATATTCTTGCCTCGTCAAGAGGACTTTGAACGTCCCCCGCCCCCATTTGGGAGACACCACCCCCAGCAACGGCGGGCGGTTTAAGCGTAGCATCTCAGGCCGTGCTAAGTCCGGGCGTTCCGTGCTAAACCCACGTTTCGTTTGGGGCATTTGTGCGGTGGCAGTCGGTGTACCTTTTTAGCAGCAGTCCTAACGCAATGCTGCATTGGACACGATGGGCGGCTTGCTTAATTCGGAGTTAAGATTTTTTTTCAAAGTATTTTAATAAAACGATGCTCAGAGCGCTGAAACCCATCGTGCCCATGAGCAGGGTTAGCAGCACTCAGGGTCGAAAGAAGTTCGTTGCAAAGACAGAAATTTGGATGTAGATTTCGACAAGAGTACCCAGTAGGGAAATTAAGTGGGCTGAGCAAGCTGTCGATAAGCTTCGAGGCAGAAAAACGAACTTAAGGAGTACATAAGGCTTTGTTTGATAACATCCTGCAGCGAATGCGCAACAAGGTTCGTACGGGTGCCTACGTAATGACCCTGCATGCTGACGAAGAAATAGATGCAGAAGAATTGAGTGTTTTCGATGTCGAAAGGTGCGTCCTTACAGGGAAAATTATTGAACGCCAAAAAGATCGGCAAACTAGCGAAACAAAATATCGAATTCTTGGATCTATGGTTTGTGGAGATCCTATGGAAGTTATAGCGAAACTTGGTCCCACAGGAAGATTGTTTATTATTACAGCATATTCCGTTTAAAACAAATTTTGGAGTTGCCATGCTCAATAGATCAGATAACCATGATAGGAAAAGAAGGTGTGATAATTGCGGTAAGGCCGGTGTGATCGAAAAACGTATTACACGGGTTTATGGACGCGGCCAGAATACCCTTGTTATCGAAAATGTACCCGTCATTGTATGTGCGCAATGTGGAGCAAGCTATTTGGAAGCTAAAACTTTGCACGAAATAGAACGCATCAAGCTTCATCGCAAGAGTTTTGCAAAGAAGAAGTCACTTGATGTTGCAGCTTTCGCTTTGTAAAATAAGTTTGGTGGCAAAATCAATATCGTACGCACATTGAAGTCGGCATCATACTGGCTTCGCGAAACTGAGAGATCTCATCGAACGCTCTGCAAAGCCCCATTTGGGTGAGGAGGCTTAGTTGTTCATCTCATAGAAATAAAGTTTTGCGGTGATTCGATGGCAAATAAAGCTGTGTATTGATAGGCAGAGGCTCCGTGGTGAGAGACACGCTACACTGCTAACAATGCATGCTCCCGACCGCGACAGCGCGGGCGTAATTCTCAGATCAGGAGCATCTCTCGAGTTCAGTTGTAGGGTGAAGCTTTGATGCCCGAATTGTCGCGGCGGGAGATGCTGTCGTTAGCGCGTGGATTCAAAAAGATGCAAACTAAAATTGACGAACCCGGCGGGGAACAATCCGGTGTTCTGCAATGAAGCTAAAATTGCCCTGGTGCCCGGCGAAGACTTTTGGCGAATTAAGTCGAAATAACTTGTTCGAATAAAGGTTGGCAATCGCGTCGAAACGAAGAAAATGGTTTTGATCCAATAAAAATGTATCAACACAGGTGCTCGTAAAACTACTTAATTAAAGGACGAGCGAAGTGAAATTCGACTGGGATGAAAAGAAACGGCAAATCAATCTGCAAAAGCATGGGATAGATTTTAACGAAACACGAGAGGAAAACTTATGAAAAATATCTCTCAAACCGATTGGAAAAGAGTTAATCAACTCTCGGATGACGATATTGATTTTTCTGACATTCCAGAGACGACTGAGGATTTCTGGAAAGACGCTGAAAGGTTTCTGCCACCCCAAAAGACAGTCTGATTAATGACTTGCAAAGGTATCAGCTAAAATCATCCGATGTTAAAAAAATTGTCAGATTAGTAGAGAGATTATCTCATTAATTTACGGATTTCTACACGGCAACCGAGTGCGATGCTAACGACTTAAGAGTTTGCAGCGGACGCAAAGCAGTATGAGCTGAGGATGTGCAGTGAGCTGCGAGCGTTCACGGATAAAGGATAGCGCCCGGCGGGGGCTGTCTTTCGGCGATGTAGTCACCGATCTGTTCGAGGTCATCTTCTGCTTTTTTAGGAAAAGAAAACCGGTTTCATTTGTTGCTTTCATGTCCCATTTGAATATTTTTCCTCAAGCCGGTCAAAAACCTGTTCTGCTTGGTTGCCTCTTCCGCTATTGATGCCCTCCTGGAAGGCCCGGCGCACTTCCTCGATTTTAATTTGACGAAGCTGCTCTCGTTCTTGTAGCAACCTAATGACTCTTTATTGTTTTTTGACTTGATATTACATATATTCGTTTTGTCCGGAAATTGCTCACTTACTTGTTCCCGTGCAAAGGAGACTTAGATATGAATCATCTTCACAAACACCTGATTCTACTTTTAGTTGTCTTTGGGCTACCACAGGTCGTCAGCGCGCAGACGGTTTCGGTAACGTTCCAGGTTAATATGAGCTATCAAATTGAGCTGGGCAAGTTTTATCCGGCTACCGAGTTTGTGGACCTGGCAGGCACGTTCAATGGTTGGGGCAGTGTCT
>JBHHWX010000066.1:0-17443 GCA_046756745.1 bacterium
TCCTCGCCAAACGTTTCCGGCTCATGTTCATGCTGTTCGACTTCTAAGCCCGGGTTCTCATGCTGCAACGGCTGCTCTATCACGTGCATCGCCAGTCCGGATTCGAATTCTTCACCCAGAAATTGCCCGTAGCGCAGACGCAGCGCCTTTTGATCGACGCCGAGATTGTTGGAACGGCGTTTAAATTTGTCCTCACTGATTTCAGCGCGATCGACGATCAGTTTTTCCGTGTCGATGATAATTTGGCGCTGACTGCGAAAGTATTCCGGAATTGGATTGATAGCCAATCCGGCGGCGACCGAGAGCATCAAACCGGACGTATCTTTTAAAGTCACAAAAAACGTTTCCGAACGGCTGCGGTTTGGAGCCGGGGATTTGTTGTCTTCGGCCTGCACAAAAAAATACAATTCGTCGCCGGGATTCAGCGCCAGCTCCCGCAGATCGAGCGTCTTTGTCAAGTGAAGGTTTTTTTGTTTTCCGGCAAGGGTTTGATCAAACTGTATCACCTGCTCGCGAAACTTAATCGATTCTCCCGAACCTCGAGTGACGGTCGCAAAAATCTTTGCGTCGGCAACACTGTAGTCGTCATCTACGAGCGCATGGAGTGTGATTTTAGGGCGTCCCCCTGGCAGGAATTCTGTTCGTGGCTGCGGCTCGATAACCACAATCACCGGCGGCTCATCACGAACCACATCCAAGCGGTAGAACTTTGAGATTTGTCGAAAGGAGCTGTCTGCAACGGCAACGGAATAAAAACCTGGCTGGGAAATGCGCTTTGTGCCAACATGTGTGTCCCGGTGACTGTTGAGACGAATGGTATCGCCGTCGCTAAAAATTAGGTGACTCGCCGCAACGCTTTTATTGAATGTGACTTCCCAGGAGATTTTCGAGTTTTCTTCGAGGCGCACATTAAAATCATGCGAGCGACGCGCCGGTAACCCGGTATAAGGGGGTGGTTGAATTCGAATGTCAACGGATGTGATGCTTAACTCCCTGGGTACAGGAGTCGCAGTCAAAACTACCGCTCTCTCTTCTCCAGGATGATCTGCTCCGGGAAGGTTGTTCGAAGAAGCCGGCAGGAAAGCGGTGATCGCAAAAATGACTAAGCCTAAAACCCCAAAAAACCAAGCCGTCTTCAGCGGCCGTTCCGGCAGCGTTTGAGCGGTTTCCAGCTTCACTATAACCGGAGCAATTCGATTTCGCTGCAACCGCTGCAAGAATGAAAGTCCGGTACCGGTCTGCAAGAGCAAGTGGCAGCTTTCTTCCAATTCCGCCTCAGTGCGATTTAAATGATAAGCCACGCGCTCTTCATCCACTGACTTGAAATCACCCAATAAAATCGCAGCTACAAAAGACACCATGAAAAAGATCACAGCCGTCAAAATGAGTGCGGAAGGAGAGAGTGTTAAAGACAAGCGCAGAAAAAAGGCCGCCGACGCCGCAATCACAAATGATCGCATAATGTGACTCAAAAGCAGCCTGTGTCGCCAGCGTTTCGTTAATCGCAGTATAATGGCTCGCGCATTTTGGTATGTTTGGATTGTCGTTTTTTTTTACATTTTCTAGTAGACACACAAAAGTTTTTGCTCAAAAGCACAAACAATGGAACACGGATCAGACGGATCTGAACGGAAAATCTTGTTTTGATAGCAAAGTTCTTTCGGCAAAACACCGAGGAGTTTGGCTGAAAAGTCCAAATTCTTTTGCCCGGAGGCGTCCCCACCGAGGGCTTTCGATACCATATTTGGGAGAGAACCCGCTCGGCGAGGACGCCTTCGCTAAGAAGATAGTTTGGAAAAGTTCTTCATCCGTTGGGTTTTTATTATCCGTTGGAAATCATCTCCAACCAGCGGAACTATTTTATCTTGTCAATCTTTTTTCGTGTTATTCGCGTGTTTCGTGGGCACGATTTTTCTTTCCGAAATGAAGCGTTCAAAAACAAATAATGCCGCGGCAATCAACCAAACCGGTAATGACAGATCGGGTCTCGTTTGATGCGGTGAAGAATCGTCCTGGCCCGTGCTCTTTACAGGCATGATTTGGCTGGAAGAAATCATCCTTTGATCGGAAAAATCACCCGGACTTGCCATTTTAGTTTCGGACAATTCACGTTGTAATATTCTCAGCATCGCTTCCGGAAACGTATCGCTCAAAACCAAACCGTTCCATTGGGGATGAAAACGGCTATGAAAATCAAAATATCCGCCAGAGCCTATTCGCTGAAATTCCAGAAGTGGGGCGCCGAAGCCATCTTTCCACAGCGCGACGCCTTCCCCGGAGGATTCGACGACTCTTTTGAGCGCAATCATCCGGGCCCGGTCACGACTGCCGGTTCGAAGCCAGCTCCTTACTTCCCGGTACTCCCGTCCTTCCGCATCCCGGAATACACGCATCCCGCTTGCAATTGCTTGCGAGACATCTCCGGGAACAGGCTGTGGAGAAAGCCAAAACAACCAGTCGAGGACAACCGGGACATTTCGTCCGGCGGTAATGGACTCCACTTTAAACGAAACGTTCAAGCGCCTAAATTCGATAATCGCTTGCAGAGCAACTGCGAGATAACGCGCGTCCTCCTCCCTGGTGGGCGCATAGAGGACAGCCATTTTCAGAGAATCAACTTGACCGGCAATGTCAGCCCTGTTATCCAGGTCGAGAGCATCTCGATGCAGCAGATGAATCATGGCGGGCGCGTCCTTTTCAGCAGGAATAAACTCCAAGGCCGTTCCACCAACAGGAATAATCGTGCGTGAGTTTGGTTTCTTGAATACCGAGCGTTCAAAAGAGGTTCCGGTAGAGTGACTGACTCCAACCGTCACCAATAAAGAATCCTCGTTCACGTATCGAGCTTCTTCGATCCAGCAATTCTCTGCGGGGATACCGGACACCTGCCAGTCCGCGAGGTTCTGTACCGTCGGCCTCTCGCCCCGAAGCAAGGACAAGCGGTTGGTCGTAAAGACCCACAGCGGACCTGCTTGCGGGATAGCTTGAGCCGCTTCCCGCAGCAGCGACCAATGGTTGTCACGCGCGTGGGTTTCCGGCAGCGGATCGTCTAAAGTGAATTGCGGAAACCCGGTCGATAAAAGGTGAAGTTCATTGCCGAGCGCCTGCAGCGAATCGATATGATGCACAGTCTCCGCTTCCAATCCGCGCGTTAATAAATCCAGCCCGACCAAAATCCAGCCCGGCCGGTTTGACTCCGTTACATCACGCACCCAGACCGGTTTCGATAGCATGACCAAGAGAAGGGCAATGAGCGCAAGCCGGAGCAGAAGTAAAGGGATGTCGTGCAAACGCACGCTCTTGAATCGCCTGCTCTCCGATGCGTGCATAAAACGGATGCTGCCGACTTTGATCGTTTTCCCTCGACGCCGACTCCAAAGATGAACAGCGATGGGAATCAGCAGGGTTAAGGCGGTGAGAAGAGAGAGCGGTGTGATGAATTGCAGCATGGGGAAAGCCGGGAGTTAGCGGCGAATTCGTTGTCTCAGATAATTTCGCAGCGCGTAATCCAGCGGCTGATTCAGTGAAAACAGCTCATAGCCGACGTGCTGATCGTGCGCCGCTTGCCGCAACTGCTGAATTCGTTCCTGAATATTTTGAATCGTCCTTTCCCTGCTTCGGGAGGCGTCAACTCGAATGGTTTCGCCGGTCTCCAAATCTTGAAAATTCAAAGACCCCTCAAAAGTAAATTCGAGCTCATTATGACCCATGAGATGGAAAAGCAAAACCTCGTTTTTCAAAGCGCTCAATTTCAAAACCGCTTCTTGGATTTCATTGAGGGATTCGTGCATGTCGCTCACAAACACAATGATTTCACGATATTGCGATGCCAGGAACATCTTTTCGATAACCTGCCGCTCGGGCCATCGCCCCCGTGCATCGACCCTTTCCAATGTGTTTAAAAATCTGTGCAGATGCTGGTGTTCGCGTTTGGCAGGCAAGAGGGTGACATTGCCGTCGCTGATGATATGCAGCCCGATGGCGTCGCCTTGATTCGCAGCTAAATAGGCCAGTGAGGCGATGAGAAACCGGGCGTAGTCCAATTTGGAAATTCCACTATCCTGGTGCGCCATAGACGCGGTGGCATCCAAAATGAAGCGCACCGATACGCTGGTTTCCACTTCCGACTCGCGAACGTAGTACCGGTCTGAGCGCGCGTACATTTTCCAATCGATGCGCCGCACATCGTCCCCGGGTTGGTAGCTGCGGTACTGGTTGAACTCCAGCCCCAGGCCCAATTTCGGGCTTTGGTGACCTCCTAACATGAAACCATCGACGACGGTTTTGGCAACGAGCTGCAAATTGGAAATCGCTGCCAGGGTGTGAGGATCGATAAATTTATAAGTTGAGATAGACATTATTTTAACCTGCATTATTCATGAACTGTATTGACCATTTGGCTGCTAACAGGCCGAAAGCTATTAAAAAACAACAGTGGATTATTGGAGTGCTGGAGTTTTGGAGGAGGGCGGCCGCCAATCCATTACTCCATCATTCACGGGAGCCTAATCGCATTAATGTCAAGACGTTGTACAAGCACATGTTGTCCTGTTTGTGAATTATTCAGATTAACGGGCTCTTCGGCTGCGGGACGTTGTCGAGCAGCTCGCGTGTCACCTCATCGGCGGTGATGCGCTGCGCCTCGGCTTTAAAATTAACCAAAACCCGGTGCCGTAAAACCGGCAGCGCCAGGGCTTTCAAGTCAGCCAACGTCACGGAATAACGTTGATTCAGCAGAGCGCGGGCCTTCGCCGTTAGAATCAAAGCTTGACCGGCGCGCGGCCCGGCCCCCCACCGAACCCATTCTTTCACAAAAGCAATTTCCGTCGCAGCCGGCCGGCTCGCCCGGACAAACCGATTGACATAATCCAACAAAGGATCGCTGATGGTCACGTCGCGCACCAACGCTTGCACCTGCACAATTTCATCGGCGGCGATAACCGGCTGTACTTTCTGCGGGCGGCCGCTTGTGGTCTTCGAGAGAATCTCAAATTCGTCTTTCTCCTCGGGATAGTCGATGCGAATGTTCAGCAAAAAGCGGTCTAGCTGCGCTTCCGGCAACGGATAGGTTCCGGCTTGCTCGATGGGATTTTGTGTTGCGAGCACAAAAAACGGCTGGTCCAAGAAGTAGGTCTCGCCGCCGTAAGTCACCGAATGCTCCTGCATTGCCTCGAGCAGAGCCGATTGCGTTTTCGGCGGCGTCCGGTTGATCTCATCGGCAAGAACTATATTCGCGAAAACAGGACCTTTGTTAAATTTAAAGAAACGTTTTCCGGTGGAATGATCCTCTTCTAACACCTCGGTCCCGATAATGTCGGTGGGCATCAGGTCGGGAGTAAATTGGATTCTATGGAAAGAAAGATGCACGGCCTCTGCTAGAGTGCGGATCATCAAGGTCTTGGCCAGCCCGGGCACGCCCTCGAGCAAACAGTGCCCCCCGGCGACAAACGCGATGAGAAGCTCCTCGAGAGTTTGGCGCTGACCGAAAATAACTTTTTGAATTTCTTTTTGGAGAAAAACGAGACGTTCCAAAAGTCTATGGACACGTTCTTCGGTCTCGTACTTTTTATTGGTCTCGTTTTTTTTCTTTTCAGTTATCGATTTAATCTTGTTTTCAGTTGTTTCCATTCAAGTTGATTTCCAAATCTTTGTTTTTTGACATGATGAACGAGCTGTTTGGCAACGGCATGTCCTCGTTAGGCGCTTAGTTGAAAAGTTCAAACTCACTTGCCCGAAGGCGTCTCGCCGAGGGCTTCTCAGCACAGACTAAGGGCAGAAAACGCTCGGCGAGACGCCTTCGCTAAGAAGTATCGTATATTAGACTCCGGACCTGGTCTCCAACATATACGATTTACGATATGCGATCTACGATATTCGATTTTTAAAAGAAGCTCGACTTCTCCAATCGGAAATTGTTAATCAAAATTATCGACAAAAAAAATGAAGCGACTAGGCGGTCATCGCATACAAAACGATATTGACCCCCAACTTGGTATTATCCTCCACTAACCATCGTTTGTTGCGGTAGTCGTAATCCCACTCACAGCCGTAATCTTTGTTGCTGTAGAGCATGGCAATTCTGCCGTTTATCTCTATCGCTTTCAAGTAGTCGTGAACCAGATCGTCCCCCCACCCATTCAGCTCAAACGACGTGGTCGGCGGGCCTTTGTCAAAATGGAAGAAGGAATGATAAATATCGTGATTGTCTGGGATTTTTTTGAGAGCGTCCCGGCCGAAAATGTCCGACATTTGCGCCTCGAAGGATTTGGCGAACAAGCCGTCGATATCGTGATTGCAGTCGTCCACAAACACAAAACCGCCGTTGCGAATATACTTCTCGAAGTTGTTGCGCTCACTTTTCGAAAATTGCACCAGTTTGTGGCCGGTCAGATAGCAAAAGGGAGAATCAACAATGCCCTCGCTTCCCAGAGCGACGACTTTTTCCCGGGTATCGATCTCAATTGTTGTGTACTCGATCAGTGAATTTAACAGATTGGACGGCATCCGTTGATCCACGTCCCAGTCACCGGAGTTGTATTGCAGTCTTGTGAAAAAAAAGTCGGTGCGATTCATGATACCCTATACCTTATACCTTTCTACGTGTATTAATCACGTTCACTCCCTGAAACCGGGTTGTGGAACAGCCATGAGAGACCGCGCTGATCTGACCCGGCTGGCCCTTGCCATCAAAAAAAGAGCCGCCGAGACGATAATCGCTCTCGTCGCACATCTGCACGCAGGAATTCCAAAACTCCTGGGTATTGGACTGATAGGCCACGTCCTTTAGCATCCCGGTGATTTCGCCATTCTTTATTTCGTAAAACAACTGGCCGCCAAACTGGAAATTGTAGCGCTGCTGATCGATAGAGTAGGAGCCCCGGCCTAAGATGTAAATACCTTTTTCCACATCTCGAATCATCTCTGAAACCGACAATTTTGTTTTCCCCGGGGCCAGTGAAACATTCGGCATGCGTTGAAATTGCACCGAGCTCCAACTGTCGGCATAGCAACAGCCGTGCGACGCGGTTTCTCCGAGAATATGAACTTGATCGCGAATGGCTTGATAATTCACTAAGATGCCGTCTTTCACCAGATCCCATTTCCGGCATTTCACGCCCTCATCATCATAGCCGACCGCGCCAAGTGAGCCGGGCTGCGTTTTATCCGCAAAAAAATTGACCAGCTCGCTTCCATAGTTGAAGGACTTCGATTGCCATTTATCCAAAGTTGCGAAACTGGTACCGGCATAATTGGCTTCGTATCCTAAAACCCGGTCCAGCTCCAACGGATGCCCAACAGATTCATGAATGGTCAAGAACAAATGCGTCGGGTCTAAAACCAGATCGTATTTTCCGGGCTCAACGGATTTTGCAGCGAGCTTTTCCTTCACCTGTTTCGCCGCTAATTGTGCGTCTTCCAGCATGTCGTAGTGCTTGAAATAGTGGGTCGTGACGCCGTCCTTTTTACTCGACGCGCGGCCATCGAGATACTCGTACCCCATGCCCACCGGTGCGCATAAACCATTGCGGGTCTGAAATTTGCCCGATTGCGAATCGATGCCGGTAACCGTGAACGGCGGCCACATGCGATGGATATCCTGGTCGATGTAAGACCCATCGGTAGATGCAAAGTACTTTTGCTCATTGACCATGAACAACCGCGAGCTCACAAAACTCGCCCCAAGCTCCATAGCAGCAGCGTTCACTTCCATCAGGAGCTCCACCTTTTCCGAAATAGGAATTTCGAAAGCATTTTTTTCGATCGGAGTTTTCCAGGAAACTTCGCCGTAACTTTTAACCGGCGCTAAACGAACCGGCTCCTTCTGGAACGTGGAGTTTGCTTTGGCGATGGCAACCGCTTGTTCGGCTGCTCTCGCGATGCTGTCTTTGTTCACCGCGCTGGTTGCCGCAAAGCCCCAGGTGCCGTTGGCAACCACACGAATACCGACGCCGTACGATTCGGTGTTGACGATATTCTGAACTTTGTCTTCGCGGGTTATCAGGAATTGATTGAGATAGCGCCCAATACGGACGTCGGCATAGGTCGCGCCTTTGCTCCGAGCTGCGTTTAAGCCGACATCGGCGAGAGCCTTTTTGTCGGCGTTCGGGATAGGAGTGATGGCGCCCATAAGCGAGCGTCCCAAAACCGGCCAGGGCAGGAAGCTTAATCCCACTCCCGCGTTCGCCAAACGTAAAAAGTCGCGTCGTTTCAAGATTCGTTCTCCAAGTTTTAGTTAGGTCTCGTTAAGAATGTTTTAGCCACGGATTCACCCCGTTAGATAAGAGTTTTTAGTTTTTCTGTTTAGCTGATATTTTTTATCTTACAGGGTTCGCACTGATTAAACACGGATTTTGTTAACTAACATTTCTCAATTCATGTGCACTCATGACGCCAAACATTTGGAAAAGATGAAAAGTTTTTCATCAGTTGGGTTTTTCTATCCGTTGGAAATCATCTCCAACGGATTAAGAATCCAGAGGAACTATTTTATATTGTCAATCTTGTTTATCCCGTCTGACATCTTTGACTGCGGCGATGCCGCTCTGGGTGAAGCCGTTTATCCTTAGATTAACTTGGATTTACAAAGACACCGTTACAACGGTGTCGGATCATTGCCCGCTAGAATTGTTCTTTTGAACAAAATTCCTAAAACTGAATGGCCAATGTAAAGGGTATCAGATCGGCATTTGTTTTAAAGGTACCGATGAATTTAAATTCGAAAATCAATCTTAATTTTGAATTTATCGGAGCGATGAATCCGAATCCGAAAGACGCTGAACCCTCTTTTACAAGCGTGCCGGTTTCGGGATGAACAGAAAAATACCTCTTTCCGGGATTATCTTCGAGCCATTCTTCTATGATGATCTCACCGATATCCGTAATAAATATTCCTAACACAGCGAAGCCGCAACCAAAAAGGCAAAACGATTAAGGGCAAAATAATTTTAAATGAAAGCTCACACAAAGACACAGAGCCTGAATAGTTCAAGAAGCTTTTAAAGTGGCAGAATAATTTGATTTTATGAATTGTTATTATTCTGCCAAAAAATCATTCTACACCTAAACCGCGTCGGACAGACTCGAGAACGTAAACTCACGGATCTTCATTGGCGGAATCATGTTGCCGTTTATGCGCTGTGGTTTTCCAAGCGCTTCCAGGTTGTTCAACATGATGATCGGGCTTTCGTTCCAACGAAAATTTTTGACCGGATAAGCGATCTTGCCGTTTTCGATAAAGAACGTGCCGTCGCGAGTCAGACCTGTATAAAGCAAGGTTTGCGGATCCAGAGTACGGATATACCAGGTACGAGTCACAAGAACTCCACGTTTGGTATCTTTGATGAGATCCTCGGTGCTGGCGTCGCCGCCCCGCATAATGCCGTTGGACGGGGTGGGTACAGCTTTCACGCCTTTCTTTTTCGCCCAAAATCGTGAGTAGAACAGATTCTTGACCACGCCATTTTCTATCCAAAAAGTCTTTTCCCGCGCTCTGCCGTCTCCGGCCCAGGGGGAGGATGGGTTGTCCGGATTTGAGGGATCGGAGTAAATGCTCACACGCTCATCGACCACTTTTTCTCCGAGCTTGGTGCCGCCTTCTTTGCCGGCATCGCCCTTCTTCGAAAAAAAACTGCGGCCTTCGTCGGCGCGCCGCGCATTCAAGTTGAAGATCATATTTTGCAGCAGCCCGATAGATGCGGCCGGCTCGAGGATAACCGTGTATTTTCCAGGCTCGATGGCGCGCGCTTCCTTTGATAAAATGGCCTTATCGATAGCGATTTGAGATGCCTTGGCCGTGTCCAGTTTATTCACGTCGTTGTAATCCCGAAGCGCATAACCGGAGCCGGCGCCGTTTTGGGTTCGAACGGTCACGGAAAAATTGACCCCGGTCGATTGATGATAGGCGAACAGCCCGGCAGAGTTCATCATCGATTGGAACCTGGCTCTGTCATTTAAAAAACCGGCGGCCACGAGATCGTTTTTACGGGATGGTTCGATGCTGTCCGCGGCGGCTTGCGCGCGAAATTCGGGCGAAATATTGGCAGTCGAGTCAAAAAACGCTTTTGACTGCATGTATTTCTGCGGCCCGAGCACCTCGACAAATTCCGGATTCTCAGGGGCCAGCTTGGCTAATTCTTCAGATCGACGCACAACTTTTTCTAATGAAGCGTCATCAAATTCATTAATGGTCGCGGTACCCATTTTCTTGCCATAATTGGATTGGCAGGCCAGGGTCATATCGCTGACCATACCGCTGGTTGTGACGGTATTGAGAGCGTAGCGAATGTTTCCGCCAACATTTCCGTTTAGGTTGGCCTCGCAGCCATCGGCTTTGGAATAGCTCATCACTTTTTCAAGGATGGCGCGAGCGGCTTTTTCAGTTAAGAGTGCCATAACAGATGTTTCCTTTTTTTATTCTATTATCCCGAAAAACTTTGTTTTTTTTGTAAAAGAATCAATCGGAGTATTGGATTGTTGGAGCAATGGATTTTTGCAAGTTTGCAACATAGCCATTTCTTACTCCATTAATCCTGTGCTCCATTACTCCGCTGAATGAGACGAATTGCTCTAAAAATGTCCGGATCAATTTTGGTTGCGCCTTTGCTGTTAGATCTTTCAAACCTTCCGTTCGGTGTTGATGACATTCACACCGTTAAAACGGGAGGTGGAACAGCCGTGTGAAACCGCGCTAATTTGGCCCGGCTGGCCTTTGCCGTCGAAGAACGATCCGCCGAGACGATAGTCGCTTTCATCACACAACTGAACACAAGAGTTCCAGAACTCCTGGGTGTTGGATTGATAAGCGACGTCGCGCAGCATCCCAACAATTTCGCCGTTCTTGATCTCGTAGAAAAGCTGCCCGCCAAATTGAAAATTATAACGCTGTTGATCGATGGAATAAGAGCCGTCACCGATAATATAAATCCCTTTCTCCACACCTTTAATCATATCTTCTACAGACAGCCTCTCTTTTCCCGGCGCCAACGAGACGTTCGGCATGCGCTGGAACTGCACCGATCTCCAACTATCGGCATAACAACAACCGTGGGATTTTTTCTCGCCGAGAATGTGGACTTGATCGCGGATAGCCTGGTAGTTTACCAATATCCCATCCTTCACCAAATCCCATTTTTTGCACCTGACGCCTTCATCATCGTAACCAACAGCGCCGAGTGAACCGGCTTGAGTTTTGTCTGCAAAAAGGTTCACAAACTCACTGCCGTAATTGAATGTTTTACTTTTCCATTTGTCAAGGGTCGCAAAACTGGTACCGGCATAATTCGCTTCATAACCCAAAACGCGATCCAGCTCGAGGGGATGGCCGACGGATTCATGAATCGTCAGCCACAGGTGGGTTGGATCCAAAACCAGGTCATATTTGCCCGGCTCCACACTCTTTGCGGTGATTTTCTGCTTTGCTTGTTGCGCCGCTAAGGTTGCATCCTCAATCATGTCGTAGCTGCCGTGATACAGAGCTGTGATTCCGTGAATCTTATCTTCAGCAGCGCCATCTAAATATTCCCAGCCCATCCCCATGGGCGCGCTGATCGAATTGCGTGTCTTGAATTTACCCTTTTGCGGATCGATGGCTGTGACCGTGAAATTCGGCCAAATACGGTGAATGTCCTGATCGATGTAATTGTTTTCGGAAGAGGCAAAGTATTTCTGCTCATTCACCAGAAAGAGAAACGAGTTCACAAAGTTCGCCCCGTTTTTCGCAGCAGCTTCGTTGACTGACATGAGCAGATCGACTTTTTCGGAAATCGGAATCTCGAAAGCGTTTTTCTTGACAGGCGTTTTCCAGGAAACCTCGCCATGGCTTTGGGTTGGAGCCAATTTAACCGGCTCTTTTTGAAACTTCGAATTTGCTTTGGCAATCGCCGCCGCTTGTTCTGCGGCCTGAGCCACGGCATCAGGTGTGACGTCGCTGGTCGCCGCAAACCCCCAGGTACCGTTAGCTATCACGCGAATGCCAACCCCGTAGGACTCGGTGTTGACGATGTTCTGGACTTTATCCTCACGCGTGATGATAAATTGATTCAAGTAACGTCCGATGCGGACATCGGCATAGGTCGCTCCCTTGGATGTCGCTGCATTCAAAGCGATATCTGCAAGCTTTTTCTTGTCAGCAGCATCAACAGGGGTGATCGGTCCGCGAATAGGACGTGCAAAAAGCGGCAGGGGAATCGCCATCGAGCCGATACCCACACCACTTAACCGCAGAAAGTTTCGTCTTTTCAAAACGTGCCCTCCCTAAAGTTAGGTTAACCTAAATAGTGGTTGAACGAAAACTCCTTCTTTGTCATTTCGACCACAGGGAGAAATCTGGCAACGCGCGATTGCTTACCTCTAAGAGTCTGTTTTTTAAAGACACATCAGTTCGCCGACAGATTCCTCACCCTGGAAAACGGGTTCGGAATGACACTTTTTGTGAAAATCTCATGTTCGGTCAATCACAAAATCGAGTTGGAATTGTAAAAAGGTTTGGAGATTGTTACTTTGTTTACACGCAAAAAGGTAAAATTTGTTGCACCCTTTTTGGTTCATCGTTGGGCTTCGGTGTTCACGCTTTCAGCGTGATTTCTTTATCAACTTCGTCAAAGAAATGCCTGGCGCAAACGAGACGTTTGCGTTACGGAAAATCACTCATCATATCGGAGTAGGATCGATCCACAAAATCCGAAGGGGAAATGTGAAACTGCGAAATCAACCAATTTACTTTTTCGCGTGTTGCACGTTTGTCTACATTTGGAGTGAGCACACCTTCGAATTCTATAAAATCTCCAAGCTTTGTAACCGAGTCCAAGTGGATTCGAACTTCATCATACAGGTAGAGTTTCCTGCGCTTTTCCACAACGCACCAGCTTCCGAGCGCCGATTCTAAAATATCCTTCATGGCAGCGGGGTCATCCACCGGATAAATGCGATAATCGCTCAACTTGGGGACGGCTTCATCAGGACGGGTGTAAAAGATCAATTGGCATTCACTGGAGTTGATCTCCCGACATTTGAGTCTGCCGGTTTTTACTCGAAAATACGTGTCGATCTGCCGGAGGGTAGCCGAAAACTCGGCTCCGATTTTCCGGGCAATGTTTTCCGCTGATTCGAGGTTTTCGTATTTGGCTTTGAGCTCGATGTTTTGCATAACCTGTAAATATTAAACATACCGCAAATACGGATCGTTTAAAATATCTGGAAATTGCGGTCCCATATAAGACAGCGACGGCAAACCATGCAGCTCACGCAGCAAGTGATAGGCGCAGGAGGTTAAAAACTCCGCGTGCTCCACGGCCTCTTTCCAATCGTCGCTCAAAACCTCTTGCAAGGCGCTGGATTTAGGCGGCAGGCCGAAATCCCAAGCTGCACAGAGACGAACTAAAAAATCAATCCTCTCGGACAAAGTCGCGATTTTTTCGGGTACAGACTGCTCCGGATAGAGGCTGCCGTCAATCCAATCTGAGCTTTCCCGGTTCGAATTCATTTTTGAACCATTCTCTTAATTTTTTAGCTCGCTTTTTTGCATCGGGGTCTTTAATTGAATCCAGCGGACGCATTTGTTCAATACGATTCAAGTGCATACGCATTGCCTTCATGGCGAGGCCCGCTTCTAAGTTCTCAACGCCGCGTTTTTTTTCCCGTTCTTGCCATAATTCCCAACATTTCTCTGTAGTACAAATTTTTTGTTGACAGAGCTCATAAATATCCAAGAAGTCGCGTGGAATCCCTCTTGCCACCAGGGCCGCCATCTTGCTGGCCACCAAGTCATCGAAAGCATCCAGTTTGACAGGGTTCCACGGACTCGACAGAGTTGGCCGCAGTAAAGTGCTGCGCTTTGCAACTTGGAAATTAAAGCAGACCTTTCCTTCGTGATAAAGATCTAAACTGACCACATCTCCAAAACTTCGAATTTTAACCTTGCCAAATCGCTCTAAAGTGTTCTCCATGACTTCGATTACTTTTTGCTGCTCCTCCTCAGTAGATTCGTATGTCCACCAGGCATCAACGTCTTTAGTGGCCCGAAACTCGTGGTACAAGGCTAATCCAAAGGCGCCGCCCAAAGACACATGCTTTCCCAATCCTGTCTTTTGCAAAGCCTCCAGACAGGCTGAGGCAAATGAATTAATTTGTTTTGGAATTCTTGGTTTCATTCTCATTCAAAAACTCACGAACTTCCTCAAAAAAACGGTACACGAACTGAAAATTAGTTTGAAGGATCTCATAAACTCGATCCAGATCCAAGCGCCAATAAACATGCACAAGGACGTTACGAAAAGCAGCTAAATCCTGAAGTTCACTGACTATTTCTTCATTCAAATAACCGTGTGAGGATAAAATTTCAAAGGACTCACGGTAGGTGTTTGCTTTTGGTAATCCAAAATGAGCTATCAGATAGTTGGTGGTATCGATGCACGATTGGATGGTTAAAAGCAAAGCATGTAGTACCATGTTTTGAATGTCCCGGTTGTTTTTAAGCTCTTTGAGTTTATAGGTTCTTTTGTAGCGTTCCCAATCTGCCAGACCTTGCCGGAGTGTCTCTATATGTTCTACAGCAATATCTTTAGCGGTCATAAATTACCCTCCTGACAAGAGATATTCGTTAAAAAACCTACGGGTCGGTTCATAATCCCCATACTCGGTCATGACCCGCCACTCAAAAAGAACCCGCATATCGTGCTCGCGTTCAAAAATGACGACCCCCGAGCAGATGACCTCATGCCGGAAATGCACCGGTGCATCGTTTAGAAATCTCAAGTCGACCGGTTTTCGTGGCTTCAGAAGCGGCTCTAATTCGGAGCCCCAGCGGAGTACTCTTGAAAAAGCGCCTGCGGATTGTGCAAATTTCTCATCACACCAAACCGCAAAATCGACATCGTGATAAGAAGTGTCTTCAAGCGCCGAACCAAAGAGATAAACAAGTTGAATCTGCGTCCTCGCATTAAAGAAAGGAGTCAACTCTTTCGATACCTCTTGAATTTTTTCTTTAGTGAACATCATGAAATATATCCATCGCTGATTGACAGGTATTAAAATGGATTTCGACCGTATCCTCTGTATTGTAAGCATACCCACCGCCTAACGTTGCGGCAATTGGAATGTTTCGGTTCTTGCACTCTCGGAAAATATAATCATCGCGTCTTTTCAGGCCAGAGATAGTCAACTTCAAGTTTCCAAGCTGATCGTGTTCGTACGGGTCGGCGCCGCCTTGATACAAGACTAATTCCGGTTTGAAATCATCGAAAATTTTCGGAATTGCAGATTCCAAATGCGCCAGGTATTCATCGTCGTCAACTCCATTAGGTAGATGAATATCCAGATCGCTTTTTTCCTTCACGGGATACAAATCGCGCTGATGCATGGAAAACGTGTACACCGATTCATCGCCCTGAAAAATCGCGGCTGTGCCGTTGCCCTGGTGCAAATCGCAGTCGATCACCGCCGCCTTCTCGATAGCGGATTCATGTTGACTGGCTATTACCGCCACGGCCAAGTCGTTGATGTAGCAGAAACCCTCGGCTCTGGCGGCAAAGGCATGATGAAAACCGCCGCCGATATGCACGGCCCAGCCACTTTTGAGAGCTTCTCTACAACTCAATATCGTTCCGCCGGCAGCCAAAAAAAACAGGTCGATAATTTCTTTCGAAATGGGCAGCTCTGAATACGCCGTGCGTTCTGTCAAAGCGCACCTGTGCAGGTCGTCCAGATATTCCTGTGTATGCACCAAAAGTAATTCTTTTTCGACAGCGTGTTCCGGCTCAAAAAAATCGAATTCGCTCACAGTCTCGGCCAGCCGCCGGTATACGCTCCGGTATTTCGTGATGGGAAAAACATGGGCGCCGATGTCGGCATAGTATCGCGGCGAATAAATAAAAGGCATCACACCCCCACGGTTTCAGGAGACCAGATGATCTTGTGGAGCTGCACCTGGTAGCGTACGTTCACGTTGTCGCGTAAAATCCATTCGGCAAATTCCTGTAAATCCACTTCGCCCCACACCGGGGAAAAAAGACAAAGTACGCGATTTTCGAGACCGTATTTCTTGACCGTTTCGACTGCCCATTCGTAATCCTTCCGGTCCTTGATGACAAATTTCACTTCGTCGCGGCTCGATAGATTTTCCAAATTCTGCCAGCGGTTTTTGTCACATTCCCCGCTTCCTGGGCATTTCAGGTCCATGATTTTGATCACGTGTTCGTCGAGAACCGAGATGTCCCGTTCACCGGACGTTTCGACCAGGACGGTACAACCGCTGTCCAAGAGACGAAGCGCCAGCTCCGGAACGTCTTTTTGCAGCAACGGTTCGCCGCCGGTAATCTCCACCAATGCGCAGTCATAAGACGCCACTTTTGCAACAATCTCATCAACGGTCATCGTCTGACCGCCGTAAAAAGCATATTCCGTATCGCACCAGGTACAGCGGAGATTACAACCCGTTGTGCGTACAAAAACACACGCGAGCCCAGCAAAGCGCGATTCCCCCTGGATGGATTTATAAATTTCAGTGATGTACATTACCTAATATTAAAGATTTCATTCGTTTGAAGCAAGTCTTTCTTGAATCACCTCGATCTTCATCTTTCCACTCGAAATATCCCGCAATTCTTCCCGCACTTTATTTTCGTCTGCTGATTTTACAGTCACGAGATAGGTCGTTTGGTCGTCGAAGCGGCTTTCGAGAATCTGACCGCAAAATCGATTCAAAACGTTGTGGACGGCATTTGCATGTTGGTAGTCAAATCTAAGTCTGAATGTGATTTTTGGGAAATGTTGAACCGTCTCGGCATTGTTCAGAGCTTCAAGCGCTACGGCGCCATAAGCCCGAATCAGCCCCCCGGTTCCGAGCTTGGTGCCGCCGAAGTATCGCGTCACCACCACAGCCACATTGGTTAAGTTCTTGGATTCGATGGCTTGCAAGATGGGTCGTCCCGCGGTCCCGGACGGCTCCCCGGCGTCACTAAAACGCAAATCCGCACGATCGCCAACGCCGATTTTATAGGCAAAACAATTGTGAGTGGCGTCATGAAAACGGTTTGCAAGTCGCTTGATGCACGATTCGGCGCCCTCCCGGCTTTCGACCGGACAGGCGTGTGCAATAAAGCGAGACCCTTTGACTTTACTCTCAGAGGAAACTTCATTGGCAATGGAATAGAATTCGTGGTCAAAAGCCATGAAATATTGTCACATTGGTTAGCATAAGATCGGTTTCGCTCAAAATAAAAAAGCATCGACGCAATGTCAATGCTTTTTGTCCGGCCTCTGTAAAACCTCCGTTCCGGTGCTGATAATTTCTCTTGACTTATTTGCAACAATTCAACATATTTATCCTTATCAAAGAGGCTCCCTCCAAAAAACAAAGGACGGTTCCGTCATCTTGATAAATATCTCTATAGCGGTATCCATCCGGCCAACCGCATCTTGGAATTGCTTTAAAAAAACGCTAAGCTTG
>JBHHWX010000067.1:0-17288 GCA_046756745.1 bacterium
ATCCACCTGCGGCGACGACTCTGATTTTCAGGAAAGGAGAAAATGAAGGGATCGTGAATTGTCAATTGTCGGGGTCAACATGACAGCGGCAACCCACAACCAACCAAAACTTCTCGCTCGCGTCCGAAAGTTACCGGCTGGAATACGGGTCCGGCGATGAGCCGCAGGACTGGAATCAGATCGGTTCGGTTCACCGCAGTGAAGTGCGAAACGAGGTTCTGGAAACCTGGGATACCCACGGTTTGACACCCGGACTCTACACCCTGAAATTGACAGTCTTCCTCACCGCGGTAGATAGTTTGGAAGCATTGCGCGCCGTCTATTTGGGCGAGGCTACCGTCACCTCGATTTCTGGTGACCAAAACAAAACGGTTACGACGTTTTCGCTGTCTCAAAACTATCCCAATCCGTTTAATCCCGAAACCACGATTCAATATCAACTGCCTCAGACAGGGAATGTTACTTTGAGTATTTTCAATCTCTTGGGGCAGGAGGTGCGAACATTGGTGCATGAGCATCAAACAGCCGGGAGCTATTCAATCGTTTGGGACGGCAAGAACGACATCGGAGAGTTGGTAACCAGCGGCATGTATTTCTACAAACTGCAAGTAGGTGAATCTTTTTTGGTCACACGAAAAATGTTACTCTTGAAATAAGGACCTGGACGTAGGGCTGTTGCTATCTCAACAAAAACGTTTTCCGAACCTGCGACGTTCGACCTGCTGTCAGCCGATAGAAGTAGAGGCCGCTGGCCAAACCCCTGGCATCGAAAACAACGGCATGCTCGCCGGACGACATTTCCTCAGACAGAAGCTCAATCACCTGCCTGCCTAGCAAATCAAACACCGCGAGACGGACATGCTGCGGTTGCGAGAGCGAAAAGCGAATCGTGGTGCTCGGGTTGAACGGATTGGGGTAGTTCTGTCTGAGCAGGAAGCCTGTTGGATGAGTTGATTCTTTACCCGTCTCAACCGAGGTAACGATGGTTGAACAGCCACCGCTATCGAACAGAAAAAAAATACCGCACTTCGAGGCGAACATGCCACTCGAGCTATGGCCGACGCCCGGCACGATGGCTTCCGGTTGTAAGTCTGTGATGCCGTCACCAAAAAAGTGTCTTAGATAATGATAATAGATTTTTCCCCGCTCCAACCGATGGGCGCCCTGAAGCATGGCCTCGCAATCCCGGTCCAGGTTCGAAGACCGGGGATCGTTGTCCTGCGCCCCCAATAGATAAATGACCTCCCTCCGCGAATATTGTGCGGTGATTTGTTCGGCACCAACTTCAGCCATATAGCTGTTTAATCTGTTGAGACCATACTTGTAATCATCATAAGTGGCGCAATTTGTGTTTGGCACCGCAAATTGATCGAGTGTTCCGGCGATGTGCCTTTCATCGTTGAAATACAGGTAAGACGAGGGGTTGGCAACAACATATCTGACTTGAATCCCGTAGTCATTGACCAGCACATCTTCGATTCGGCTGCCGGCAGTGAAGCGGTTGACAAACTGAGAGCCAGCGGAATGGCCGACCAGAATAAGCTTCTCCAGATTGACGTTATTTTGAGCCAGCCGGTAACAGATTGAATCGACCACGGCAAACGAGCTAATCCGCGCCGGTCTCGGATGCTCGTTTGTATCCCTTGACCTGTCGCCTTTTTTCCAGCCGGAATTATTCCAGAACAGGACATCATCCGGCAGGCTGTGTTGGGTGACATCTTCTTCAATGAGAAACTGCGGGGCGATAATGATCGTCTCGCCGGCTTTGCGCGCGGTTCTGGCCGGGTCCAGGATTCTCTGGTAGTAGTCATCCGCATTTCTCAGGGTGCCGTGAATGACGACGACCGCACGCCTGATGTTTTCATTTCTGCTGCCCAGGGAAAAATTTCTGTAGTAGGGGAGTTTCAACGGGTGTCCGGCGAGCGTGATGGTGAGTCGATTTGGAGAAACATTGTCGACGGGCGTCTGCGCGATCAGAAAAAATGGCCATAAGAAACCGGCGAGAAAAAAGATGCGTGCTTTGCTGCAAGACTTCATGCTCAGCTCCCGGGAATCGTTTCGTCTTCTCGTATCTTCGGTGCGACAGCAAATCCCGTAAAGCCGAAGAGAATGGCAAAAACAAAACCACTGTAGCACATCACCGCCCATTTTGCATAAGCCAACGTCTCCACGCCCAGGGTGCCGGCCATGAAAACACCGGCGATGCTCCATGGAATCAGGGGCACGACAACGGTGCCGCTGTCTTCGGTGGTGCGGGAAAGGTTCTTCGCCGCAAGATTGAATTTCTTGTAGGCTGGCGCAAACAATTCCCCGGGAATGAGAATGGAAAGAAAGGAGCTGCCGGTCATCAAAGCAACGGAGATACATGACGCAACCGTGGAGAAGATGATCTTGCCGGCGGTGTTGGCGATTTTCAGAAGTCGTTCTAACAGCACATCGAGCATGCCGGCCTTCTGTACGATGCCGCCAAAAGCGAATGCGCAAAATGCAATTAAGGTGACATGCATCATATCGACCATGCCGCCGCGGGTGAGCAGCTTATCGACGGTCGCTTCGCCGGTGTGAGCTTCGTAGCCCGTCACCAGGGACTGGACGGCTGTTTTCAAATCGAGGTGCTGCAAAAATATCGCGAGGATCACCGCGACGCCCGAGGAAAGCAGCATGCCGGGGATGACAGGCCTTTTGCGGATGGCCGAGTACAGGGTGATGGCCGGCGGCAAAAGCAGCAGCCAATGAAAGGTGAAATTTGAATGAACGACCTCTAAAATGAGATTGGTTTTTTCCAGGGAGGCCGAGCTGCCCGGCGCGGAGGAGATGCCTAACACAAAATAAACCAATAATCCCAGCAGCCAGGCCGGCGTCGTTGTCCAAAGCGTATGGCGAATGTGGTCGAATAGATTGCTTTGTGCAGCGATTGGCGCCAGGTTGGTGGTATCAGAGAAAGGGGAGATTTTGTCACCGAAATAGGCGCCGGCGACGATGGCACCTCCTGCCTGGCTCAGCGGAATGTTCAAACCGTGGGCGACGCCCATGAACGCCACGCCCACGGTCCCCACCGTGCCGTAAGAGGTGCCGGTGACCAGAGAGATGATGCTGCAGACAACGCAGGCCGTGACCAAAAACAGCTTCGGCGAGATGAGCTTCAGGCCATAGAAGATGAGCAGAGGAATCGTCCCGGCCGCAATCCAGGAGCCGATGAGGGCGCCGACGACGATGACGATCAGCATGGCCGGCATCCCTTTCATCATGCTTTCGATGATGCCGTTTTCGATCTCTTTGTACGTAAAGCCCAGCCGAAGCGCGATGAAGCCGGCGACGGCAGCGGCCGCGATCAGCAGCACTTCGGCCTTCAGCCTCAACACACCATAACCGATGCCAAGAAATAGCGCTATCGCTATCAGGGGGAGGACAGATTGCAGAAAGGTCGGTTGCTTCTTCTCAGTCGTGGTGCTCAAAGTCGTCTCATCGTTTGGTCATCTCTCCGCTCGGAATCTTTTGCAGAGCCAAATTGACCGGCTTCTCGACCCGGTAGATAGGGTAGAGGTGCCCTTCTTGCAGGTATTGGCTAAATCGATATTTGCGTCCGGCTCGTGTTTTTACAATGCTCCAGGTGGACTGAGGTTCCAACATCAGGGAAATCAGGTTCGCCGCTCTTTGCTCGAGCAAGATGGCGATGCTGCCCGGCGCGATGGTCATGCGCTGTTTTTCCCGGCTGACGTCGACACGCTCGGTCGGCTTGTCTTCATCGACAGCCGGGGTCACATGTAGAATCGTGTAGGTTGTCACCTCGATTTCTTGTTCTGCCTCAACCTGGTAAAGGTCAATTTGGTGTTTCTGCAACAGGTCGATCAATTTCGTTTCTCTTGCCGGGAAAATATAGGCAAACGGTCTCGTGACGCTTGCGATGGTTTTGACAACCGGGTAGTAGTTTTCAAGCTCTTTTTCGATATGATGCCATGTATAGAGGTCGAACACCGGAAACTTCAAGGTTGGCCTGGCTGGATCCCGGAAGTAATCCATTTGGATAACGACGTCTTTTTTCTGTTCTTCCGGGCTCGCCAGCCGGTGACGGCTCACGCGAATAATGGGCACGATTTCAGCAGCATGGTTGGCAACGGTTTTCAGAAACGCCATCATGGCCGAAGCCTGCCCCTTTGTTCTGCGCTCGATGTTGGTGAGCAAATCGCCATACCGTTTGCCCTCGATGATAAAAGAAAAGGTGTTGTGAATCCCCATGCTTTGGCGGCCATCGTTGATCGCCGTGGTGCTGTAACGAATGCGATGGTTCTCGAACGGCTCTCCCACGATGTAGCGAAAAAAACGAAAGCCATCTTCGGTGATGGTTTGACCGACCGCGGGTATGATGGTTTCTCTGGCAAAACTGATGATTTCAGGCGCGACATTGAGATTGGTGACCCCGCCGAGCATCTCGTCCGCGTCTTTTACCAACCCATGGGAGATCCAGGCTTTTTTGATGGCATTGTATTCATGAACATCCAGGGTGACTTCGGGCAGCCATCTCAGGAACAAGCGGTGCAGGGCAAAAGATTCCGGCTCGCTCAGGATAACGTGGTTGCGATTGAGGTCCATATCGTTTGCGTTTTTCCGCTGGCCCATCTCGGCGCCGTCTGGGTTGACTTGCGGCACCAGGATCAAATCGAGCTTTTGCAGAATGGCTTGCCCGTCATTGGCCAGTCTTCGTGCCGTAACAAGTGCGCCCTCTTTGCCGGAGGGTTCATTCCCGTGCTGCTGACAATAAATCAGCACAACGGGTTTCTTGCCTCGCTGGCTGCCAAAGGCAGGGTCCAGTGAAAAAAACAGCGCCGGGATGTCCCGCTTTTCGACGGACTGGCCAATGATGGTCATCGTCAGCACGTCGCTGTTAGAATCGAGCGTTCTCAGGTAGCGCATCATGTCGTCATAGCTGGAAAGGCTGGCATAGTTCGCGCTCTCCAGTGGTGTCCTGGGCTCGTTCCCGGCTGCTGCGCCGGGGAGGAGAAACAACACGCAGATTGTCACAGCCGTTCTACAATTCATGGGTGATTCCTGCTTCTCTGGTTATTTCTTTGTGTTCCGTTCAATACCAGGCAACGGGGCTGACCCAAGAGCTCGTAAGCCGGACAAGCGGGAAGTTCGAAATCCTAAACTCCAATTTCGAAAAAGACTGGACCGGCAAAAAGTCTTGCCAACAAGTGGCTAAAGATAACTCGTCAGCCACCAACGAGCTTATGAAGCCCATAAGGCGGCACTCATGTCGCATTGGGTCCGGTTGACCTCTCGACATAAAATGTCGCATCAGGCTCTGTCCCTTTGGGACAGCCCCGCGCCCTTTCCTCACACGGCTGCTGGCTGCCGTCTACACAATACTATCTGCAACCTCGCAAGACCCGGCAAACCCAAAAGATGCGATGATTCAGGCGTGTGAATTTTGCAAATGCAGATTCAAATCCTTACAACGAATCTCATACGCCGACATCCATGTCGCGCTGGTTCGGGCTCATTTCAAAAGGGCCATTTTTTTGACCTCTTTCAACCCTGTATTTGTCGACAAACGATAGTAATAGATTCCAGAGGCAAAATTCTCTGCATGCCAGACGACTTGATTCGAGCCTCTGGCAAAGGGTTCGTTGTCGAGCAACGTGGCGACCCGATTCCCGACAACGTTGTAAATCACCAGAGACACCCTGGCATTCTTCGGCAAGTGAAATCGAATGGTCGTCTCCGGGTTGAACGGGTTGGGATAGTTCTGCGACAGCAAGAATGACTCCGGTCCTGCCGATGCTCCGTTATCGCTGACACTCGAAGGCGCTGTTGGGACGGTGGTCCCGGGTGAGAAGACCGAAGAGTCTGCTGCTACGCTTGTGTGCACGGCCCACAACCCGGTAAAATCCGGGCTCCGCGTCACAGATTGCCGAATCGCGCCCGAGATATCATCGCCGGCCAATGTGTTCGGCGGAGCGAGCTTGATGCCTTTGGTCGTCTTGGCCTGCGCCGATCCCCAATAGATCTCAGCAAGCGTGTCGCTTTGTGCCGGGTTGACGAATATCAAGTTGTCGTTGCTGTTTGAATATTGCGTCCGCGTTCCGCCGACAAACCCGGCATCGGCGTCTCCGGGGGAGGCCGCAAAGACCTGGATGTTGTCGAACTGGCTGCCGAAGCCGCCCGGGCCAACACCGCCGAAGACCACGACGATCTCGTCCGGCGCGATCACGGTGTTTTCCGGGAATGTAAAGACCACCCCCAGGTCGCGTTGCAAGAATTGGTAGCCGCCTACATCGACATCGCTATCGCTGATGTTAGCAATTTCGATGAATTCGTCGCCTCGCGGACTTCGGGTTCCGTCGCCGTTGGCGTCGCCTTCGATTTCAGATGTGCCGCCATCGTCTTGCGGGACATCGAACATGAGCTCGTTGACCACCAGAGCGGCTTGAGAGGGCGGGGACATGATCTTGCTGACCGGAACCTGGAGGTAGTACTGGGAAATCGTGACCACGGGTTCGGCACCGGAGGTGTCGGTATTCACTGTGTTGTAGACAACATGCAGGTTATCGTTGGCCGCTCTCGCCACGCCGGCGAACTCCTCGCCGTTGAACTCCGGGTCATCGATGGTCTGAACCCGGTCAGACCAGGTGGCGCCGCCGTCCTGGGAGAAGACGGTGTACATGCGAAAGTCCGGCATGGTTCCGCTGGTATCCACCACGTCGATAAAGGTGTAATAGAGGGTCCCGTCACTGTTGAGCGTTGGCTCGCCAATCGGTCCGTCGTCGCCAGCCAGACCACTGGATTCAAGCGCGACCAGGCCATTGTCGATAAACTGGGGTTCAACAAAACGGGTCGTTGTCCAGTTTCCGCCTGCTAACTTGAAGTCATGCGCTGCCCAGACGCCATCGGCATCCTGGCCGATAGCAAACACGTGGAAATTGTTATCCGAGTCAAGCAGAATATCGTACCCGCGGTCGATGACATTTCTGTCGATGGCGAGCTCTTCTGAGCCGGGGATGGGTTTGACTTCTCCCCAGGTCTGCCCGGAGTCGCTGGAGGTGATGTACCAGAGGCGAAAGAAGTTATCGGTGACCTCGATGACCGCACGGCCGACCATCAGCACGAAGCCGTCCGGGCCAAACTCGAAGTCTGGCGTCGAGTTCGAGGTCAAATCCGTGACGGAAAAATTCTCCAGCGTGTCCTGAGCCGCGGATGAAATCACCTTCATCTTGTCGCTCCAGGTCAACCCCCCATCCAATGAATGGTAGTACTGATAGTATTCGCCGCCGACCTGGGAGCTGCCGTGCAGGGCAACGATTCCGCGCACGTTCGCATCGAAGTGGGAGATGTGAAAGCTGGGATAATAGGAATCTGACACGTCGGTTTCCGTGCCTTCGGTGGCAACCAGGGTGTTCGAAAACGCCCCGCCACCCCAGCCAAAATCATCTTTAGCGATATAGGTGGTGTGCCGTCTCCACGGCGCTTCGCTTGGCGTCGTGCCCCGCTTGGCGAATGAAAAAATCGGGTTGTTTGCATCACCGGAGACCGTAAAACTCCTGACCTCATCGTCGGTGCTGTTGATGTAGGCCGACTTTTGCCAGGTCGCGCCGTTGTCAGTTGAAACAAAGGCGTGAAGCGAATCCCGGTTCACAACCACACCTGTCACCAGGTTACCTGTGGTTGGCTCAAAAAAGATCAATTCCTGGCCGCTCGTCAGCGCTGCGTCGATTCGGGCCGCGTTCACGTATTGTTCGATCAGCACCGGAGTTTGCGCCTCTGACCTCTGGACAACCATGACAAAAGACAGCAGCATCGTACATCCAGTTAGCAATGGTTTCATCTTAATTCCCTCCTGGTTTTTGATTTGGTTCAGATGTCTTAGAAAGTGATATAGAAACTAAACTGTTCTACCGAGTCGAAAGTACCAAAATCGGAATGGGCATAATCCAGATGAAGTTCTTTTTTCTTCCCCAGCGGGAGCAACAGGCCGGCGCCAAAAGTCAACCCTTGCTCATCTGTTCGACCTTTATACCCAATCCTGCCAAAAAAGATGTTGTTAAACGAGTACTCAGCGCCAACACTGTAGTGCTCCGGATTGTCATTCGGGTGGCTGATATCCACCGCCACGATCAAATTGTTGGGGTTGTCCACACCAACCAGGGAAGACTCTCCGCCCACAATCTCCATGGCGATGGAGGCGTTATAGCTGGTCGGGAGGGGCCAGGATGCCGTTTCGAGCGAAGTTTGCACCAGGGGATTGGAATTGTTTTGCGGGTTCTGGTCCAGGCCGCGAATCAAATTGCGCCCTCCCAGCGTCATTTCAGGCCCAAAATTTTTCAGGCTCATCCCCACCTTGATGCCGTTGAATCCTGTATCCAGCTGAAGTCCGATGTCCAATGCGACCGTCTCGGCGGAAACATCCCATAAGTTCTGCTGGATGTATTTTGCGGTGATGCCGACGCTCACCAGGTGAAACATATTCTTGGCATAAGAAACGCCGATGGCAATGTCACTGGCATTCACAATCACCCCGGTCCCTCGGGGCTGCTCGATGGTCGTTTGTTCAAATGAATCAGAAGTCAACGACAGCACACTAAAGCCAATATTGCCAAGCTGCCCGACAGGCAGGACAACGCCGGCAAAGTAGTGGTTATAGTCGGCTATCCAGTTGCTGTAAGAAAATGCCACACCGATTCTATCCATTTTGGCGATGCCGGCGACATTCCAATAAAGGGCGTAGGGGTCGTTTGCCAGGGCGGCGTAAGAGCCGCCCAGTGCCTGAGCCCGTGCGCCGGTCTCAATCTTCAGGAATTGTGCCGCCGTAGAAGCGACTTTGTTGAATTCCTGCGCATTGCTGACCCCGTATGACAAAACGAGCGCACTGACAACAGCATAGGTTTTCTTCATGAATACCACCTCCGGGAATGACGTCAACAAATGCCAAGTACTGGTTTTCACAAATTCGATTACATACCGCCTCAAGCAGAACCGCCACCTCTGGTAGAGATGCCACTGACATGTCACCGCTCCGCGGCTATTGCCTCCCTGGCTGTAATGACGGATGATCGCATCCCGTGACACCAGGGGTCATTTGATGATCATGAATTTCCCCATTTTTCGATGCTGGCTTCCTGTTGAATCGAGGGTCTCAATCACCCAGACATAAACGCCGTAAGCCACCTCCGTACCTGACTGGGTCAGGAGATTCCAATCATGGTCGCCGGTTCCGTCATCGTGGCGAAGTTTTGCCACCAGCTCACCGACGGCCGTGTAGATGGAAATATCACATTGACCGGGAAGAAACATAAAACGAAGTCTCCGCACATTCTGCTCGGTTTCCCAGGGCGCATTGACCACATAAGGATTGGGTACAACCCGCACGCCATCCAGCAATACGTCCAATTCATCCCTGGTAGCGGAGATGACCGGTGGATTGATGGTAACGGTAAAAAAGTCGCTGGTCGAGAAAGCGCGCGTCGTGGACAGGCTTATGCTTTGTCCGGCCATCGGTAGCGTGGCTTGCGGATTACTCCCGGTCGCCCGGATGATCATGCGGTAGGCAAAATCTTTTCTCCAGTTTGTCGAAATCGTATCTCCTGCTGATTGGGCTGTGTAGGGATTGCTGCCAATAAACAAGGCTTCCCCCAGATCATATTTGAGGTCAGGCGTTGAGATCAGGCAGTTGGTTTGAACCGGTGGCTCCGCGCTGACATTCCAAACCGAAAAAGGCACCCTGATTTGCGCCAGTTGCGGATCGGGTCCTGCTTTGCCTGCCCAGGTGCTGTCAGAGGTGAATCGAATCTCGTAGTTGGCCACCTTTGCCTCGAAGGGGGCCTGGGAGCCGGGGATGGCCGAGGCTGATTCCACATACCAGCTCGAAGTGGTATCGGGATGTACAATTCCGAGGACGTTTCGGCCGAATTCATCGGCGATGCCGCTGATGTCTCCGGAGGTGACGTCACCACTGAGTCTAAACCGGATACCATTGACCAACGGGTCGTCTGCTTCTGAATTGATCGCATAGGTGGCCAGGACCGTCTGGTTGAAAATGACGTCGAAAACGGTTGCGGGGCTGTCAGGAAAGGCGACGGTGTACGTCTCGGTTTTTTCCGGCGGTGCGACGACCTCGATCGCAAGAACACCATTCCCTTTCGCTTGCGAATCGATATCCACGAGAGGATCTTTGAATCCGATGGCGTCAGAGCGTGGTGTCACGTTAACAACATTTCTTTCGATCTCGCTTGTGCCTCTGGCTGCTTCAAAGGAGGAGAGATTCCGGGCAGGATTTCCCCGGTCGTAAGCGGTTATGGCGTACGTATAGCGCACGCCGTTGTTGACGTTCTCATCGACAAAAACATGTTTGATTCCCGTGTTGCTGCCCAGGTTGTTATCTGCATTTAGAGGGTCAATGCCCTGAATATTGTTCTTGACATCGAATTGCGCGATGGGCACAAAGCCGACGGTCTGCCCGAAGGCATTGGTGATGGGTTCGCCCCAGGTTGCGCCGCCGTCAACGCTGCGATAGATTTTGTATCCTTCGAAATCAAACTCCCCGGAAAATGGATCCGCGGTTTTTTCGGGCAAGTCGTCCCAGAAGAGCGTGACTTTCTCATCTCCCGGAACAGCAAAAAGCGTGGGAGCCGGCGGGCCGGAGGGCCCCTGAAAATTGACCCGAAACATATCCTCGGCGATTTCTATATTGGAAGCAAAATCTCCTCTTTCCAGATCGCTTGGGTCACTGAGTAGCTCGAAGCGGTCAGCGCCCGCGCTCACGACGATGGTTGCCTTGACTTTTTCGCCCGGTTCTAAGGTAAAGGGACCGCTCATGACCATGTAACCGTAATCTTGGGGATGGCCACGGGTCAAAGAAAAATCGTCGAAATGGGGGTCCGGGCCGTGGAAGAAATTGCCGACCGGCTGCGGCGCAAACGGGTCGTTGGGATTGCCTGTTATCTGCGCCCACAATTCCCAATCTGAAGTTGGATTTGCCCCGCCTTCAGGATTGAAATGCGCGTCGGTCACACCGAGGTCCTTCGGGGTGCGCAGCACGGCCATGCCGAAGACACCGATTTCCCGCCATCTGCCGGTGGCCGTCTGCCCGTCCGGGTCGTAGTTGATAAACACGTTGTCCTTGCCCTTCGGGTTGATGCCGGAGTTATAGGTGTAAAGCTCCTCCTCGTTGACGTCCCCGAATTTCGGATCGATGTAGTACCCCCACCAGCAACTGTCCAAACGTGTGCTGCTCGTATTGCGTATGGTGAAATCGTAGAATTGAAAATCTTCGGCAAAGGGACGGCCGTAACACATGCCTTCCATTTCGACCACGATGCCCACTTCAGGCGCCTGCAGATTGTCTTCATCGTCCATGATACACCACACGTGACGGTCGGCCGCAAATTCGCCCGGCACTTGTTTGCCGGTTTTCACGTCGATTCTGAACTTGCCCGGCCAGAAGCGCCAGACGTCGAACTTCGCATCATACCAGCCGGCCAGGCTGTCGACCATTGCCTTTTCCTCGGGACTAAGACTTGCAAAAGGACCGGTCGGCCCGGGGTGCCAGATTCCAGGCCAGACATCGTCGTCATCCATCCAGCCAGCGGGCCATGATTCCGGCAAGTCGCTGGTCGCCAGCATGGGGGTGCCATCTGGCGCCAGAAGATTGTCCCCTTGCTGATCGACAGCGGCGTGATAGTGGCCAGCAGCGCCATCGACACCACGCCAGTCCTCGCGATCAAAATGGGTATAGCCATCGGTCACCGCTCCGGTCCCCTGAACATTCTTGACGCTGGTGGTGGCAAAGACGAAGGAAAAATCGTCTGTGGCGTCTTCCGAGCCCGCGCGGGAGGTTTCCGCCCCCTGGCTTTTCGGCCAGGTGAAATTATAGATGACATTTTGCAGATAAGAGTCGGAGATCGTGCCATAATTTCCCATGACATTGATAATCTCCCCCTTGTTCAGGACGCCATAGGCGTCATCGCCCCGTCCAAGCGCGTTTCGCAAAACGGTCGGTCTCTTCTTGGTGGATCGAGTTTCAACATCGGAGGTCTGGCTTGATGCGGATGAGAGAATCAAGAGAACACAAGGAAAGCAAAACACCAGAATCAGTCCACACTTAATTTTCATCTGAACGACCTCTTGTTTTTCTCACTGATTGAGCCTTTGCCCGGAGTGCAACGCCTCAGCGTTGCATTACATGAAATGCTGAAGCATTTCACTCCCTAAAAATCAAACCGGAAGCCGGCTGAAACTTGCCTGGGGATGTCGACATGACTTGGGTCAAAGATCCGATCCTTGGATCGCGATGTAAACAGACCATCGTCCCAGGGCAAGCCCGTTCGATTCCAAACTCTCAGAGCGTTGACGCGATCGAACAGGTTTTTGATGACCAGGAATCCGGTCAGGCTCATGCCTTGTACGCGGTACATCTTCAGGATTTTCAGGTCCAGTTGATAAACGGGCGGTCGATGGGCCGAGTTCTTTTCGACGCGCAGCCCGCCTTCGCCCGCACCCTCGATTCTCGGGGTGTAGGGCAATCCGCTGCCTGCTTCGAATAAGATATTGAGTTGTAGATCTCCAAAAGGCTTGCTTCCCAACAAATCCGGTCCAAACGTCTTGGGTAAGATGATATTCATGCTCAATGAAAAATCGTGGCGGCGATCAAAGTCCAGGAAGAATTGTTTCTTGGGCCGCAGCGGGAAATTCGAGCGCTTGAAATCATTAAACCCTTCGCGGGGATCCGACTCATTGCCCTTTGCGACCTGAAATGAATAGCTAACGGTTGCACTGAAGAGGTGACTCATCCTTTTGGTCAGCGTCACATCGACACCGTTTACGCTGGCATAGTTCGAATTGTCGAAAAGCGTATATTCAAATGGGAAGAAGCCGTGGAAAGTACTGCCGGCCAGGTTGGTGATGTCTTTGAAGTAAAAGCTGAAATCCAGGGCATAATCGTCACTGATTTGCCGCTTCACCCCGGCCTCGAAGGCCACGGTCCTTTGCGGCTTGATGGCCGGATTGCCGATCAAGGGCCGGTCCTCATCCACTTTTTGTGACGCATAGAGCTCCAGGTAACTTGGATTCTGGTAGAAATGTCCGTAGGAAGTCCAAAACAGCATTTTGTCGGAGACGGGAAACCCGATCCCAATCCTGGGACTCAACTGCTTTTTGACCGGCACCTTGACCTGGGGCGAGGGCACCCAATTGCCGCTTTCATCCAAATGACCGGGCACATCAGGATCTGGCCAGAAGGTGTGCCGTGCGTCGGTGTAGTCCAGCCGCAGTCCCATGTTGATGACAAAAAGATCATGCTCGAGTTTGTTTTGCACGTAGACGCCGAGCTCAATCGGGCGGCGCGTGAAGTTCTCAAATCTATGGTTTTCGCCTTCCCACGGCTGAATAAACGTTTCTCTGGTGATTCTGTGACGGATGAGTTGAAATCCGGCTTTGACGAGGTTGTTGCGATTGACCTGGCTGGTAAAGTCGAGCTGTCCGGTGTAGGTGAGGATATCGCGGTCATCGATCGTCCCGTTGTCGCCTTCGAAAAAGAAGCCGTCGCTATTGCTGCGCGGTCTGACGAAATTTGTTTCAAGCAATTCAATGCCACCGGTTTCTTCATTGCGTCCAAACTCCGCATGTTTGCCCGGTGAAAAGCGTTTGAATTTCCTGTGAAATCGAGAGAATCGCGCTTCATAAAAAGTCGACTTGTTGAGGATGTGCGTCAAAGTCAGGCTCTCGCGTGCGACGTCACTTTTGCGGTCCTCGAAGCCGGCCGGGTTGTATTTCCACCGATGGTCATACGGCTTCCATTTGCGAAAATTTCTCTGAACCAGAAGGTTCATTTTTAGCCCGCCCGGGGAATAACTCAGTTTTGTATTGAATTCGCGTTGCTTGTCATAGCCCCAGGGCGCATACCCTGTGGTGTTGTAATATCTGCCGGAGGTGAAGAATTTGAGATTCTTTAGCAAGGGAACCGGCCCGCCAAAATTTGCGGAGAAATTGCCTCGAATCTGCCCGATATCTGTCGGCTGGTAGAGCGAATGTCCCAGACTATCTCTCAACGCATCGCGGAATTCCAGTTTTTGTTCTTCGTTTAGACCGTCTATGGTTTCAGTCCCAAGCAGCCAATCTTCGCGTTGGTAGGGGGAGTCATTGAGCGCATCGGATTCATATTCAAACCTGCCGTGATAATCACTGCCCCCTTCTTTGGTAATGATATTGATGACGCCGGACATGGCCTGCCCATATTCAGCATTGAAGGCTCCCGTGATAACTTGCAGCTCCTCGATGCTGTATTTGTCGATCTGGCTGCCGAAGCCGCCGGAATATGGGTCTCGGACATAAACGCCATCGATCATGTAGACGGCCTCTCCGGAGCGCCCGCCTCGAACGTGAATCTCTCCGTCCTGATCCGTGGTAAATCCGGTGCTGGAAGTCAGGGCTTTCTCGAAACCCACAATGGGCATTTCAGCAAATGTTTCAGCCGTGATGGTGGCACTTTTTGCCGTCTGATCTCTTTGAACCAGTGGTTTTTCAGCCGTAACGACGACCACATCGCCTGCAATCACTTTGTCAGTCAAGGCGAAATTCACCGTAGTGGTCATGTCTGCTGAAACGCGAACGCCCTGTTTTGTTGGTGCTTCGAAACCCATCATCCGTGCCGTCATCTCGTAGACGCCCGGGGGAACGTGCAGGATAAAATAATATCCCTCGGCGTCTGTTGCGGCCCCTAACCGCGTGCTCTTCATCACAACATTGACCCCGACCATCGGCTCGCCCGTTTTTTTGTCCGTCACCCGGCCTGCTATCTTGCCGGTGGTTCCGGCGTACAAAAGAGGAAGATTGGTTGAAATCAGCAAGAGTATGTGAGGAATTCTTCTGAACATATTTCTCTCCCTGCCAGCTTAAGAAGATCAATCTTGCTAAGAACGGAGTTGCATTTATTTGATAAGGGCGGCAGACGTATGAACAAGTCTGGCGCCAATCTCGACATTTTTGGTCAAATCAGATACGGCAATAGACTCCTGCGAGGAATGATTGTTTTTGTACCCCAAGCCCATGTTGATAGAAGAAACGTGGTTTCTATTGAAATTGCTGGCATCACTGCCAGCCAGATAACGAATCGGGACAAAGGGAAGCCGAGCATTTTCGATCGCTTCTTGCGCTATTTTGTACACGAGTGACTCTTCTGACAGGGCATAGGCGTCATAGCGAAGGTGGTGCTCGAGTTCAAAGTGAGCATGAAACCGGTGCGTTACTGACCGGGCCACGGTTTCAATTCTTTTCAGATATTCATCGATCTTGCCGGCATCGAAGCTCCGAATTTCACCGGTGACCAGCACCTGTTTGGGGATGATATTATTCTTGTCTCCGCCCCGGATTTTGCCGATGTTGAAGATGGTCTCTCCGCACTTCTGGGGCAGGTTCATCTGATTGATGGCCTCAGAAGCCATGGTAATGGCGTTGATGCCCTCTTCCGGGCCGGTGGCTGAGTGCGCATCACGCCCGATGAATGTTATCTCAAAATCGATGACCGACGGCGCTGCAATCACAGCGTGTCCGACCGGAGCGGAACAGTCCAAATTAAAGGCGTGTTTTGCCTCGATTAGCGAGTAGTCCAGATTCTTGGAGCCCAATAATCCAACTTCTTCTGCAACGAGGAAGACGATCTCCAGATTTGGGTAGTCGATCTTTTTGTTTGCAATCAGTTTCAGGATTTCAAGTAAAACGGTCACGCCGACTCTGTCGTCAGCACCCAGAATCCTGTCATCTGAGCTCACCACCCGCTCATCTTTTGCGATTGGTTTTTCGCAGCTGAGAGAAATCGTATCAACATGTGCGGCTAACAAAACACTTTTTGTGTGACCGCCCGAGTTGGAAATCTTGCAGATCAAATTTCCAGCCTCGCCATGGAAGGCCCTGTAAGAACCATCCTCCCAGCATCCGAACCCCAACGTGCTCAAGAAAGTTTTCAAATAATCAATGATTTGCCTTTCTTTGCGTGAGACGCCCGGAACGGCGGCCACTTCGAGGAACTGATGTAAGACTTTCTGCGAGTCGACCATAGGAAAAGAAAAAAAGGAATAGATGAGCTATTCTGTTTCGCTGTTTGGCGAATCGCGAAACATTTGTTTCACATCTAATTAAAAAATATATTCGGTGATTGTCAAGTGATTTTTTACATTTTTGTTTTTTCTTTTCTCAAATGTTCGATCGTCTCGATCGTCTTGAGCGTCTTGTTCTTGAAGTCATAGCCAATTTGAGCGACGATTGCATATAACAAGACCAGTACTGCGATAATCGAATTGGATATGGTGACGCTTTCTACAACCACCTGGAGCGAGGCGTCGCTGAACTGGACAATCTTGTTGGTCACTCTATCGGTAATGGAGATGATTCTTATCTTTCTTTCATGTGCATATCGCACCGCATCGATGGTTTCGCTCGAGTAGGGAGGGAATGAGAAGGCGAGAATGACGTCCTCTGGAGAGAAATTGATAATTTGTTCCATAAAGGAGACCCCGCCATGGGTCATGTAGTTTGATTTGATGGAAATTCGGGTAAACAAATAGGATGCGATTTGTGCCACATAAGAGGAAACCCCCAGACCAATGGTATAGACGTGATTTGCATTTTCAATGTAGGTGAGGGCTTTTTGATATTGATCTTCGTCTATCGAGTGTAACGTATCTTGAATGTTGCTTTGTGATTCCTCGACGATCAGTTTGATGAAATCAATCTTGTCCTGCGACTCGGTCAAATAGGTTTTATAGCGAGGAATTGGCTCCAGGTCTCGACGGATCTTCTTCAGGAAAGAGGACTTTAGCTCATAAAATCCATTATAGCCAAGCGCTTGTGCTAAACGAACAATTGTGGATTTGCTCGTCCGCAATTCATTCTCCAACTCTCTGACGGAGCTCAGGGCAAATTTTTGTGGGTTTTCGACAATGTAGTTTGCGATAATCTTTTGAGACTCGGTCAAGTATGGAATCTTTTGTTTGATCCGTTCTCGGAGCTCTTTGATATCTGATTTCATGAGGTGTCCCCCAATTGTTCTTTATGGTATTGTCAAAAGTTTGTTAACGTTGTACTCTTGATACTACCGTCCTTTTGTTCTTGGCCAGTCCTGCATCAGAGCACCAGGTCAGAGAAGAAGATATTAAATTGGTTCCTGGTTGTCAAGTCAGTCCTGCATCCAGGTCTACTTTCGGGCTGGTTCCACAGGTTTTCTCTTCTACTTGAAAGTTCAAACGCAAAATGCCGATGTTCAAAACAGGACGAATTGACACCTGCACCGAACCAGCGCCGGG
>JBHHWX010000068.1:0-17275 GCA_046756745.1 bacterium
CCTGCAGGCCTCTTGCAGGCAAGATGCCTGCATTACACCCCTCGTAACTGACCGGTTACTTTTGAATTCCAATTTTTCTTGACATTAATAGAATTTGCCCTATACTTTACCTTGTTAGCGAAGAATACGACCAATTTGTCCCACGGGGTTTAAGGCGAAGCTTCGCTATATAAATACTCACTTTTTTCATTTTCCCCTTGACTGTTTGGCTGCTCTGCACTATATTCCAAATTAGCTAAGCTAAAATGGAACAAGCTCCGAGATGGCGTTACTTGAAAGGCGACTCAAATTAAATCTACCCGAGGGACAATCTGCTTTTTTGTGGGGCCCTAGAAAGACTGGCAAATCGACTTACCTGAAAAACAAGTTTCCGAACAGTCTGGTGTTTGACTTTCTTCGGACGGATCTGTTCATGGATTTCTCCAGGCGTCCTTTTCTTTTACGGGAACAGCTCCTCGCAAAAGAAGAAAGCGTTTTGCAGCATCCGATCATCTTAGATGAAGTCCAAAAGGTGCCGCAGATTTTGGATGAAGTGCACGGGCTGATTGAAAATGAAGGGCTGCGTTTCATTCTGTGCGGTTCCAGCGCCCGAAAACTAAAACGAGGTCAAGCCAACCTTTTGGGCGGAAGGGCCTGGCGCTATGAAATGTTTCCTCTGGTGACGCCCGAAATCGGACAGATAGATTTGCTGCGAGTTTTGAACCACGGCCTGATTCCTTCACATTATTTGCAAAAGGATTACCGAAAATCTTTGAAAGGCTATATCGCAGATTATCTGAAAGAGGAAGTTTTCAACGAGGGCCTGACTCGGAATATTCCCGCGTTTTCAAGGTTTTTTGAAGCCATGAGCTACTCACACGGCGAGTTAACCAACTACATGAACATCGCGCGCGAGTGCGGCGTCGACTCCAAGACGGTCAAGGAATATTACCAGATACTTGTCGATACGTTGTTGGGCAGGATGGTGCTGCCGTTCAAAAGAAGGCAGAATCGGCGAGTGATTGGAAAGGCACCCAAATTTTATCTTTTTGACGTGGGAGTAGCGGGGGCGTTTGTCGATCGCCATTTGACCGAAGAAAAAGGTGAACGATTTGGCCAGGCGTTCGAGCATTTCATTTTCATGGAGTTGATAGCGCATAGCTCGCTCACCGAGTTGGATTACGATATTCATTTCTGGAGAACCAGGTCTGGATTAGAAGTCGATTTTATACTGGGAGACGGTAAAGTTGCCATCGAAGTGAAAGGCACGAGTCGGGTTGAGAATCGAGATGTGCGCCCTCTTCGGGCGTTTATCGATGAGTACTCCCCCCCAAAGTCGATAGTCGTCTGCAACGAAAAATCTGCGAGACTGCACGATGGGATTCGGATACTTCCATGGAGGTCTTTTTTGGACGAATTATGGGGTGGGAAGATTATTCGTTAACATTCGAAACACGAATTGTGAATCCGAAAAATCTAAGTCGTGCGATATTAATGCAAATTGCAAATATTATTTGCAATTTGCATAAACCAAGGAAAGTCGAATTACGAATAAACGAATAACGAAGGAGAAATCTCTAAATGCAAGAAGTTCTGAAACACGCGAAATCCATTGAGCCGGACTTAGTACAATTCTTAAAAGATGTGGTCAAAATGCCGCTTGGCAGCGGCAAGGAAGGCCCGGTGATCGAACGCATGCAGCAGGAGATGCAGGCGCTCGGTTACGATGAGGTGAAAGTCGACCCGCTGGGCAATTTGTTTGGCCGCATCGGCAGCGGGCCGCGAGTGCTGGCCATCGACGGGCACTGTGACGTGGTCGATATCGGCAATCTCGACAACTGGAAAGTCGATCCCACCGGATGTGAAATTATCGACGGCGAAATGTACGGCCGCGGCGCCTGCGACCAGAAAGGCGGGCTCACCAGCGCTATTTATGCCGGCGGACTGCTGAAGAAACTCGGCCTGCGGGACGACCTCACGCTCTGGGTGGTTGCCTCCGTGATGGAGGAGGACTGCGACGGCATGTGCTGGGATTACATCATCAAAGAAGGGGGGTTCCGGCCCGAGGCGGTGCTGATCACAGAACCGACCAATCTCAATATTTACCGGGGACAGCGTGGCCGGCTGGAAATGAAAGTGAAAGCCAGCGGCGTTTCCGCGCACGGCTCTGCGCCGGAGCGCGGCGTGAATGCCATCTACAAAATGGCGAAGATCATCGCCGAAATCGAGGCGTTGCACCCGCGGCTCAAGGACGACGCTTTTCTCGGCAAAGGCAGCCTGACCGTGACCGACGTCCGGTCGACCGCGCCGTCCCTGTGCGCCGTGGCCGATTCCTGTACTATTCATCTCGACCGCCGCCTGAGCGCCGGCGAGACCATCGAATCGGCGCTCGAGGAAATCCGAAGTCTGCGGGCTTTCAAAGCGGCCGAAGCCGAGGCCTGGGTACCGGATTACACCGTGCCGAGCTACACCGGCCTGGAATACACGATGCAGTCCTACTTTCCGACTTGGGTTCTGGATCAGGAGCATCCCGCTTTGCAAGCCGCGGTTAAGAGTTTCAAGAATCTTTTTGAAGCCGAACCGAAAGTGGATAAATGGACGTTCTCCACCAACGGTGTGACTATTATGGGGAAACATGGCATTCCAACGCTTGGTTTTGGTCCGGGAGATGAAGTTCAGGCACATGCTCCCAACGAGCGCATTCCCATCGAGCATTTGCACAAAGCCGTGGCCTTTTATGTGGCGTTTGTACGGAATTTCTGAGAAAAGAAGGACATGATTTAGAATTGCAGAACACGGGGGTGATTGCTTCGGCTGAAAGTTTTATGACGCTGAATCGGATGGTCTTGAAGAGATAAATTCACTAATGAGCACAGCACAAAGAGTGAACCTCAATGCCTAATGTCAAATCTCTCTTACTTACGGCAAATCTCATAGTAGAATTAATGCTTAAAGCCCAGCCAACTTGCGATTGGCCTGTCTTAAGCATGGATGACTTAGACGTCTTAGAGCAAGCCCCAAAAGAACCCTCTTCGCTGTTGTTCGGAAAAACCGAAGTCGTTATCGACGAAATTCAAATAAGCGCCGCGGCTGCTGTCGGAGATCAAACATACAGTCGATCGCAATCATAGAAATGCTCGCCTCGTGATCTCCGGTTCGGCAAATCTACTGTTGATGAAACAAGCGAGCGATGAAATTCATTACCACGATTTGGATAATTTGAGATTGTTTCTTAATGAGTATCCAAGCAGACCGTTGCCGCAATTTTGGTTTATGCCGGTACAGAAATAAAGCGCCTGGGTGAAAAGATCATTGCCATGCCCTGGCATCGATTAATTTGAAAAGCGTCGGACTAAATTCAGCCACCGTTTAAATTAATAGATTGTGAATCTTAAAATCAGGTTGCGATTCATTTGGGAAATGCATACTTTTGTCATATTCGAAAGAGCTTTTGAGAAAGACTTGAAAAAACTTCGTGACAGGGCCGTTAAGGATCTGGTGAAACAGGTTATCTCAGAAACCAAGAAAGCTGCGAGTCATCAAGAAATCCGGAATCTGCAAAGTTGCATGGCTTCCCAAATTATTATCGAATCCGTGTAGGATCATACAGACTTGGGGTCGAAATCACTGAGAATAAGGTTTTCTTTGTTCGTTTCCTTCACAGGAATGAGATCTATCGATACTTTCCTTAGTGTAGCAGAACCGTAATAATCCCATATCCCCTGATCCCAAAAGTGAACTGTGGGATTAGGGGATTTGTCGAATTTGGACTTGTTAGGACATAATCATAGACGAGGACATCAAATGACAGAACAACTCAAAGGCAAAGACTACATCTCCACACAAGACTGGAGCGACGACGAGATCGAGCTGGCTTTGGACACAGCCGGCGCTCTGAAAAGAAAATTCAAAAACAGCGAGCCGCACCGCTTGTTGTCAGACAAAACGATTTTTCTTTTGTTTTTTGACAAATCCACAAGAACACGCAACTCCTTTGAAGCGGGCATAACCCAGCTCGGCGGACACGCGCATTTTATCGATTCCGCCACTTCGCAGATTGCCCACGGTGAAAGTCCGAAGGATACCGGCATTATTCTTTCTTCGTACGGACACGGCATTGCGGTACGGCACGATTTAGTACCCGGCGAGGGCAACAGCTACATGCGGGAAATCGCCAAGTGGGCGGACAAGCCGCTCATCAATATGCAATGCGATGTGGAGCATCCATGTCAAACTCTGGCCGATTTGATGACCATTCGCGAAAAATTCGGGAAGGATCTGCGCGGGCGCAAGATAGCGGTCTCATGGGCGTACGCACCGTCCTATGCCAAGCCCATGTCCGTACCGCAGGGACTGATCATGCTGATGACCCGTTTCGGACTGGATGTGACTTTAGCGCACCCGCCGGAGTATACGTTGATGGACGAGCCGTTGCGCATCGCACGCGACAACGCAGAAAGAACCGGCGTGAAGTTTGAAGTTGTCGATTCAATGGACGCCGCGTTTGAGGATGCCGATATCGTTTACCCGAAAAGTTGGGGCATTGAATCCCTATTTCATAAACGGGAAGAGGCGCTGGAAATTTCTAAAAAATACCGCGACTGGATCTGCAACGACAGGTTGATGCAGGCGACGAAAAAGGAAAGCATTTACATGCACTGCCTGCCGGCCGACCGCGGCAACGAAGTGACGGATGAAGTCATCGATGGCCAGCACTCGGTGATTTATCAGGAAGCGGAGAACCGGCTGCACACAGCGAAAGCGATTATGGCTTTGACAATGTGAACTTTGATTGCGGATTGTAAAATGGCTGAAGAAAAATTTGACCTTCTGATCCAAAACGGGAAGGTCGTGACTCACTCAGAGACCAGGCGAGCGGACGTCGGAATACGCGAAGGCAAAATCGTTGCACTTGCAACGCATCTTCCGCAAGCAGCGGACGAGATTATCGATGCCGAACATAAACTGGTCTTTCCCGGCTTCATCGACGCGCACAGCCACATGGGGATTCCCATTATGGATACCCATTCCATCGACGACTTTGAGTCCGGCTCGGTCGCGGCTGCCTTTGGCGGGGTGACGACCATCTTCGATTTTACGGTGCAGGCCAAAGACGAAATGTTGCGCGATTCGGTGCAAAGGCGCATTAAAAAAGCACAGGGAAAGTGCCATGTGGATTACGGTCTGCATGTGAATATCACCGATGAACCCGAGATGCACTTGTGGGAAATCATGGAACTCGTGGATGAGGGTTTCACGAGCTTTAAGGTTTTCTCAACCTATAAGCAAGCCGGGATGATGGTCACCTGGGAGCAATTTCAACAGATCCTCGAGAAAGTGAGTGAACGCGGCGGGACGTTGATGCTGCATGCGGAAGACAACGAAGAGATCGAATCCATGACCCGGGAGCTTATCGCCGACGGGCAAACCTTTCCGATTTTTCATCCCGTAAGCCGCCCACCCTATGCCGAATCGCAAGCCATTTTAGAGGCCATGGAAATTGCTCTGCAGCAGGAGGATGCATCGTTATACATTGTTCATATCAGCAGTTGGGATGCCTTGGACGCCGCCTTAGAGGCCCGTTCTTTCGGACTTGATATTTATCTTGAAACCTGTCCGCAATATTTACTGCTCACCGAAGACTATTACCGGAGAAAAGACGGACATCATTGGATAACCACTCCGCCTTTGCGTAGCCCCGATGACGCCGAGGGATTGTGGGATGCGTTGGCGGAAGGAGAGATCGATGTGGTGGCGACGGATCATTGTCCTTTCACTGTGCAGCAAAAAAACAGCGGCGGCGGTGTTTTCTATCAAACGCCGAACGGCCTGCCGGGCGTTGAAACGCTGTTTCCACTGCTCTATACGTATGGCGTCGCGGAGGGTCGGATTTCCTTGCAGCGGTTGGTGCAAGTGTTGGCGAGCAACCCGGCGAAAATTTTCGGACTGTATCCTAAAAAGGGAGTCATCGCTATCGGTTCGGACGCGGACCTGGTCATTTGGAACCCCAACGCGAGTTATAAAATTACCGCCGACAAAATGCACGGTAACGCCGATTGGTCGCCTTATGAAGGCATGAACATCAAAGGCGCGTTGGAATATACGATCTTACGCGGTCAAATTCTCGTGGAAAAAGAGCGTTTTGCAGGCGAGCAGGTATTTGGTGAACTGCAGGTGGATAAGCGTTCTCATTGATTGATGAGATGATCTCATTCCCGAGCTTGTTTGTTATTTACTGCGAAAGTTTAAATAAGACGACTGATAGTGAGAACGTTAGTTAGAATCAAAAAACGGAGATTGTGTGATGAAAAAAATCCGACATTTCACAGGTATCATTGAGCAAGAGGGGGACGGATATGTTTCGTTATGTCCAGAATTAGATATTGCCAGTCAAGGGAATACTATTGAAGAAGCACGTAATAATCTAATAGAAGCCTTAGAATTATTTTTCGAGACTGCCGATATTTCTGAGATTGAACAGCGGCCTCGAAAAGAGAATATATTTATAACCCCATTGGAGATTGCAGTTGGGTAAATTGGGAGTTTTTTCAGGAAATGAAGTTTGCCGAATTCTTGAGAAACAGTGAATGATGACAACTATCGATTTACTCATATTTGATTTAGACGGAACTCTGGTAGATACCCGGCAAGATTTAGCCAACTCGATCAACCATGCCCGTAAAAGTTACGGTTTGCCCACCCTGACTTTACCGGAAGTCATGCAATACGTTGGCGACGGCATCCACACCCTTATCGAGCGAACCTTTCCCGGAGTCAACGGCGAAAAAGTGGATGAAGCCGTGACCATCTTCCGCGAGCATTATCGCGACCATCTTTTAGATTGTTCCAGGTTTTATCCTGGGGCCGACAAGGTCATGATGTATTTCCGGGAGAAAAAGATGGCAGTGATTTCCAATAAACCCGAGGAATTCGTCCGTTCCATCCTGCGGGGGTTGCAGGCTCACGATGATTTTGAAATCATTTTGGGCGGCGATTCCCTGCCTGTTCTCAAACCGGACCCGGCGCCAGTGCTGCATGTTTTACACAAATTGCACGTTGAACCATCCAAAACCGTCATGATCGGCGACAGCCCATCGGATATCATTGCCGGCAGGCGCGCGCATGTTGTGACTTGCGCTGTGACCTATGGCTTTCGAGCGAAGGCTTTGCTGGAAGCCACTCAGCCCGATTTCTTGCTGGATGACTTAATCGAGCTGCAGGATAGATTCGTTTAGTGGCACTCTGTTGTTTTGTGTAGGTAAATATCAAAAAAATAAGCCACGAATTCACCCGGCACGGTGAAGCCGCAACCAAAGAAAATTAAAACCATTCTATGGTAAACATTCGAAAAAAATCAGCCACTGATTCACACGGATTGAACACTGATAAAATAAATTTTGAATATGGAGTATTGTTATTGATTTATTAACAAAATCCGTGTTTCATCCGTGTCAATCCGTGGCTGAAAACATTCTTGGTAAGCCGCTGTTTTACCCATATTGATCGACGTAGATCCCGTTTAGTTTTTCTGTTCTTCCTTAAAAATCTGCCACAAAAAAGAGTCCGCAGAAGGTTAGCCGGACTCTCAGACGTTACTTTCTAATGCTCGTAAAAATCGCTTGACATTTTCGTTTAACCTGCTAACTTAGTTTACGAAATAAAATGTGACAACATTGACTAAATTTCGGAGGGAACGATTGGGAAATTCAAACGACTGGGCGCTCATCTTGGGCGCTTCGAGTGGATTCGGCGGCGCGACTGCAATTGAATTGGCTAAGAATGGTTTTCATATTTTCGGCGTCCATCTCGACCGGAAAACGACTTTGCCGAATGCTCATATTATCATCGATAAAATCAAGAGTTATGACAGTGAGGCTGTATTTTTCAATATCAATGCCGCTGACACCAAGAAGCGGAGAGCGGCGTTGAGCAATATGCGGGAAGTCGTAGAAAAATCCGGAGCGGGCGCTCAAGTCCGGGTCTTTGTTCATTCCTTGGCTTTTGGAACGTTGAAACGATTGATCCCGGAAGATCCTCTCGACGCGCCATCCGTATCTCAGATGGACATGACTTTAGACGTTATGGCCAACAGTCTGGTTTACTGGGCGCAAGATATTATTTTCAACAATTTAATGAAAACGAACGGGCGTATTTTTGCCATGACGAGCGCAGGCAGTCATCGCGTTTGGCCGTCCTACGGGCTTGTTTCTGCAGCAAAGGCCGCGCTCGAGTCGCATATACGGCAACTGGCGTTAGAGCTCGCGCCCCGCGGCATCACCGCAAACGCCATTCAAGCAGGCGTCACCAATACGCCGGCATTGCGAAAAATTCCAGGTAATGAAAAAATGCTGGCGGCGGCCGGACGACGAAATCCCATGGGACGGCTCACCACACCGGAAGATGTCGCGCGCGTTATCGGGGTGCTGGCACACGAAAACAACGACTGGATGACCGGCAACGTCATTCGTGTCGATGGCGGCGAGGATATCATCGGATAGGCAGCGCAGGCTCATGCTATTACGGTCCTACCCGGACAAGCTGGAAATCCCAAATAAATCTCAAACGACAAATCACAATGAACAAACCGAAATGAGAAATGCGCTTACGGTATATCGTAAATCAGAAATTGTCAATCAAAATTATCGACAAAGTTTTGTCGATGTACGGCGCTAACTAACCGCCTAACAATAAAAAACAATCACATGTCTATTCAGGAGGAGGAATGATGACCGATCGCGTTTACAAGACGATAGAACTCACCGGGACTTCCAAAACAGGCATTGAAGACGCCGTGCAAAATGCGCTTGCCAGAGCCTCAAAAACAGTGCGGCGCATGGGGTGGTTTACGGTGGTAGAAACCCGCGGCAGAATTGAAGACGGTCAGGTTTCCCAGTGGCAGGTGACGCTAAAAATCGGGTTTTCTCTCGACGAAGAGGAATAGATCCTTTGAACGGTACTGGCGCAAGAAAATGCTTTGAGTTTCATCGATAATACGCGGATAAAAACAAAACATTAACGCAGAGGTCGCTGTGGAACTCAGTGTGCTCGGCGAACTCTGCGTTAATTTTTTAATACATAATTCAGGCTAATTAATTAGATTAGTGTCTGAACGAAAACTGCTTGAGGCTGTCACTGCGAGCGCTTTTCAGCGAAGCAGTCTCCCACTATTAAGCAGGAGATTGCTTCGTCCCGCAAAAAAACGCGGGACTCGCAATGACAGCTACGGCTATTTTAGCAGTTTTCGGTCAACCACTAATTAAAAAAGTCATACCATATAGGGATAACGATGAGCTACATTTCAATCGTCTTAGTCAAGCAGGTGCCCGATACCGCCAACATCTCGGGTCAGGTCATGCGACCCGATGGCACGGTGAATCGGGCCAAATTACCCGCGATTTTTAATCCGGAAGACAAGGTGGCTTTGGAGCTGGCGCTGCAGGTTCGGGATAGATATGGCGGTTTGGTGAAAGTCATGACCATGGGGCCGCCAAAAGCCTCGGAGATGCTGCGGGAATGTCTCTACATGGGAGCGGATGAAGCGATCCTGATCAGCGACCGTAAGTTCGCCGGCGCCGACACCTTGGCCACCTCCTACGTCCTCTGTGCGGCGATGAAAAACCTCGGAAAATTCGACATGATCTTTGCCGGCCGTCAGGCCATCGATGGCGATACCGCACAAGTCGGACCTCAAACGTCGGAAAAATTAGGTATTCCCCAGGTGACTTATGCCGAGAAGGTTGAAAAACTCGAAAAGAACAAGATCGTGATCCGGCGCCGGATCGACGGCGGCTATGAAGTTCTGGAGTGTACGCTTCCGGTCTTGGTCACCGTCATAAAGGACGCGGCAGAACCGAGACCGTTTAAGGCCAAACGGGTGATGGCTTTCAAAAACGCCAAATCCCTGCTGGAGCTGGAAAAAATGGCTGACGCCAACTCACTTCTCTACATCGACGACCTGAAAGAGGAATACCAATCCAAGGGTCTCTATATTTCGACCTTTACTGTGGATGATCTAGATGTGGAGCCGGGACGACTCGGGATAGAGGGATCGCCCACGAAAGTCCACAAAGTTGAGTCGGTCATCCTATCCGGAGGAGAGCACGAGAAGATAGAGCCGACCAAAGAAGGGATGTCGTATCTCATCGATAAGTTAATGGAAGACCATGTTTTTGGTTAATAAGTCACCGAATCTTAGCGACGGCGTCCTCGCCGAGCGGGTTCTACACCAACTATGTACTGGGAAGCCCTCGGCGAGACGCCTTCTGGCAAGTGAGTTCGCGGCTGTTCCGACCGCGTTTAGTCGTGTAGTTTGGGAAAGGTTGAGTCATGCAGAAAAAATCTGACGAAGTCTGGGTGTTTGTCGAGCAGCGTTCCGGGAAACCAGCGGATGTGAGCTTTGAATTGCTTTCCAAAGGCAGAAAGCTTGCCCAGAGTCTGAAGGGCGCTTTGAAGGCTGTCGTGATCGGTCATAAAATGAAGGACATCGCGCAACAAGCCTTTCGTTATGGCGCAGAAGAGGTTCTGCTTATCGAGCATCCTGCGCTGGAATACTACAAAACGCTTCCTTACAGCCGGATTATGATCGATTTGGTCAGCACGCACCGGCCCCGCATCGTCTTGTATGGCGCCACGTTCATCGGGCGGGATTTGGCGCCGCGTGTTGCCTCATTCACAGTCAGCGGCTTGACAGCGGATTGCACGGATCTCCGGATATCGGATGTGACGTACAAGCGCACAGAATACAACGACCTGCTTTTACAGATTCGACCGGCTTTCGGCGGCAACATCATCGCCACTATCATCACACCGGACAATCCCATACAAATGGCGACCGTTCGCGAAGGCGTTATGGAAATGGCCCCGCTCAGTAAACCCATAAAAGGCAAGATAACTGAAATCCCGTACAAAAAAAACCAGGTCGACGATATCATCAAGATCATCGACCGGCATCACGAGGAAAGCAAAGTCAACTTGAAAGCAGCGCCTATCATTGTCGCCGGCGGCTATGGTATGGAAACCAGGCAGAAATTCAATCTCCTCTACAAACTGGCGGAGGTCATCGGCGGCGAGGTCGCCGGCAGCCGGGCGGCTGTGGACGCGGGATTTGTCACTCAAAACCGTCAGGTGGGCCAAACCGGCGTCACCGTACGCCCTAAACTTTACATCGCGTGCGGTATCTCCGGTGCGATACAGCACCGGGCCGGCATGCAGGATTCGAAAAAAATTATCGCGATCAACATCGATCCTGAGGCTCCTATCTTTGACATTTGTCATTACGGCATCGTTGGCGATGCGACCGCGGTGATTCCCAAACTCATCGAGACCTACAAAAAGAAACTAAAATAGAGGATAGCATGCCAAACCTTTTCACCGATAACTCCGATCTCGTTTTTCAGTTTGAAAACCTGAACGTTGAGGAAATCGTAGCGCTCTTGGAACATGACTATGCAGAGGCGAAACAATACAACTATGCGCCACATGACTATCAGGACGCGGTTGACAACTATCGAAAAGTGTTGGAGATTGTTGGAGATATCTCCGGAAATTTTATCGCTCCACGCGCCGCCGAAGTCGATCGCGAAGAGGCACAGCTCGAAAACGGCAAAGTTATTTATGCTAAAGGAACGCGCGAGGCGCTGGAGCAATTAGGACAGGCGGAGCTGATGGGCGTCACTCTGCCACGCAAGTACGGCGGCTTGAACTTTCCCACCACCGTCTACATCATGGCCATTGAAATTATTTCGCGCGCCGACGCCTCGTTGATGAATATTTTTGGTCTGCAAGACATTGCAGAGACGATCAACAAATTTGGCGACAACGATCAACGCGCTGAATTCCTGCCGCTGTTTGCAGGCGGCGAATGTACCGGCGCCATGGCCCTCACCGAGCCGGACGCCGGGTCTGACCTGCAAGCGGTGAAACTACAGGCTTATCTCGATGAGGAGGGAATCTGGCGTCTTCGGGGCGTCAAACGGTTTATCACTAATGGCGGCGGCGAGATTCTGCTTGTTCTGGCCCGTTCCGAGCCAGGCACCAAAGACGGCCGCGGGCTCAGCCTTTTTGCCTGCTATGGAGATGAAACCGTGAAAGTCCGCCGGATCGAGCATAAACTGGGCATTCACGGATCGCCAACCTGTGAGCTGCAATTTGACGACACCCCGGCGCAACTGGTGGGTAAGCGCAAATTCGGTTTGATCAAATATGTGATGGATCTCATGAATGGCGCACGCCTGGGGGTTTCAGCGCAGGCCTTGGGCGTGGCGCAGGCGGCCTACGAAGAAGCCTTGAGCTATGCAAAGGCACGCGAGCAATTTGGCCAAGCCATCTATCACATTCCGGTTGTCGCAAACATGCTGATCGATATGCGCGTGACGTTGGAGAGCAACCGTTCGCTGCTCTATGCGACCGCGAAATGGGTGGATCTGCAGCATAAACTCGAAGAGCATATCTCGGAATTGAAGGCCGAAGGAAAGTCGTTTTCGGATGAAATGGCACGCTTCAAAAAAGCGTCGAAGATTACGGCTTTGCTGACTCCTATGACAAAATATACCCTGGCCGAGTCTGCAAATCAAATTTGTTACGATGCGCTGCAAATTCATGGCGGCGCCGGTTACATGCGCGAGTTCAAAATTGAAAGACTGGTTCGGGACGCGCGCATTACCAATATTTACGAAGGCACCTCGCAACTGCAAATTGTCGCCGCAATCGGAGGCGTCATCCACGATCTTTTGGCCGAGCACTTTCGAGAGAAAGAGCACCACAACTACAAAGGCAATTTGCTGAAGCTGGCCGATCACTTGAAAGAGGTTCGTGAAATATTTCTTGACAGTCTGAAATATGTAACAGACAAAAATGATAAATACTTTCAAGATGTGGCGGCCAAAGAGCTGGTTGAGATGTACAGTTATCTTTATGTCGGTTATCTGCTGCTCGATGAGGCTGAAATAAGCGAGCAGAAGATATTCGTCGCGAATCGTTATATTATCGGCGCATTAGCGAAGGCCCGTCAGAATTCCGAAGCGATTAAAAATGAGCAATTCTCAGACATCATGCACGCCGACAAGATTTTGAACTAAAATTGCGCTAAACGCAGAGTACGGAGTCATCACCAAGTATAAGGTATAAGGGAATAAAGGACTAGGGGAAGGGCTGCCCTATATCCCTATTTCCTTATTTCCTGAACCTCGAAAACTTCATCTGAATTCTGATCAAACTTTTGCACAAAAATGCAAAAATTCACCGGTAATATCATAATACAGGGTAGGTATGAGTAACTCCGTAAGCACTGGCCCAGATTTGACAAAAGAGATGGAATTAGAGCTCAAGGTTTTTCACCTTCAGACTCTATTTGAGATCGCGAATGCTTTGAACAACTGCCGCGATAGCGCTCATATATATAAAGAGGTCCTGTCTATTTTGATGGGTACGTTCGGAGTGGAATTCGGTTTGGCTTCGGGTTTGTCCGACCAAGAAGGCTGGAAAATCATGAGCGAGCGCGGGTTCGACAAACAAACCTTTTCCGAGCTTGAACCCTATATACAAAACACGCATTTCGCCGCAAAACAGCCCCAAGAGAAGAAAAGAATTCTGCGCACATTTCTGGAAAAGCGCCTTGATCGCAAACTGTCTGACAGCTCGTCTGTTTGGCTGGAATTTCCCGGAAGAAATCAGGTATTGGGCGGCTTATTTTTAGGGACGAAACTGTCCGGAGAGGACTATTCGGATACCGATTACGAGCTCTTGGATGCCGTGGCGTCTCACACCACAACCGCACTCGAAAACGTGCGCTTATACGAAGTCGTCAAAGACGCCCAGGAGCGGCTGCAGCTCGAGAACCTGGTCTTGCGCGAGGAAGTCCAAAAAGAGTACGAAGGCGGGCGGATAATAGGGCAAAGCGAAGGCATGCGAAAACTGTTGCAGCAGATAAAGAGCGTGGCCAAAAGCCCCACGAACATCATGATTTATGGCGAAACCGGCACCGGCAAGGAGCTGGTCGCGAAAACTGTTCATTATTTGAGTCCACGCAAAGATCAGCCATTTGTCGCCGTCAACAGCACCGCTATTCCGGAAAACTTGGTGGAGTCGGAATTTTTTGGCATCGAAGCCGGCGTCGCCACCGGGGTGAAAAAGCACCTCGGCTATTTTGAGCAAGCCGAAGGCGGGACGATGTTTATCGATGAGATAGGCGATATGCCGCTCAGCTCGCAGGCGAAAATTTTGCGCGTCCTGCAGGAGCGCAGTTTTCGCCGGGTCGGCGCAACCAAGGAAATCTCAGTGGACGCCCGCGTGATTGTGGCCACCAACAAAAACCTCGAAGAAGAGATGAAGAAGGGCAACTTTCGAGAAGATCTGTTTTTTCGACTGAACGTTTTGGAGTTGCGCTTGCCGCCGTTGCGCGAACGCCGTGAGGACATTCCGCTGCTGGTGAATCATTTCATCAAGAAATTCGAAAATAAGCTGGACACAAAAATCAAAGGATTTTCCACCAAAGCCATGAATCTTTTGTTGGAATACGACTGGCCGGGAAACATCCGTGAGCTGGAAAACGCCGTGGAACGGGCGATCACCCTGGCCGGCGAAGGCGCCGTCATCCAACCGGAAGATTTGTCCTATAAAATCAAAGAAGCCGCGCCCAATATTGCCTTGCCAAGCGATCTTTCGGCAGCCACGCTGCGCGAAGCCGTGGACCACTTAGAGCGCAAATTGATTACCGACGCTTTGGATAAGTACCGCTGGAACAAAAGCGAAGTCGCTCGCAAGCTCGGACTCAGCCGTTTGGGCTTGCAGAAAAAAATCGACCGCTTGGAAATACCCCCGAGTTCTTAGGATAGTCAATCTTCTTTCAAGCATCCGTTCTGAATTGAGTCGTTATTAAGGCTAATTTGTTGTGATATGTTAAAAGAACAGAATTTCAATATCCTTGACGTTTTTGAAATCTTGATCCATTGTTGTCAGCTTAAATCCATAATGCTTGCAAACGCTATATTGATAGGCATCATCGAAGTCTAGTTTTAGTTTTTCCTATTCTGAATAACCTCTTTATATTGGCTTTTGGGTAAGGAAATTAGATGAACTTTCGGTAAGGTATCAGTTAAGAATTTTGAAAAGAGATTATCCGCATTCTCTCTAAATAGTGTCTGTGTTATCTTTATCCCAAAAATAAATTAAAGGAATAACCATGCGCATTCTTTTGACTGGAGCGACCGGCTTCCTGGGACAGCGGCTTGTGCGCCTCTTAAAGCGTGAATCTGGCGAGACCCTCTTCGCTTTGGCGCGAAGCGAAGAATCGAGTCAGAAAATTTCTGTCACGGGATGTAGGCCAGTGGTTGCCGATCTGAACGATCCGGAATCTCTGCAGCAAGCGCTAAAGGGGCTGGAAATAGAAACGGTCTTTCATCTGGCCGCAGAAATTGCGACGCAAAGAAACAAGCGGCTCTTGTGGGAGACGAATTGTACGGGCACCCAAAATCTTTATGAAGCGGTCAAGAAGATGGCGAGCCTCGAGCGATTCGTTTTTGCCAGTACGGTCGTGGTCGGGGAAGCAAATGGGGAGCTGTTGACCGAGGACCAACCGTTGACTGTCGAAACCGAGTATGGCAAGACCAAACAGGCTTCTGAAAAAATGTTGTTGCAGGCCCATCAAAAAGACGGGTTTCCCGCCATTATCCTGCGGCCTTCCCATATTTATGGCAACGGAGGATGGTTTGCCGGGATTATTCGCGATCTGCAAAAAGGATTGTTTCGCATTCCCGGCACAGGCGATAATTTATGGGATGTGGTGCACGTCGATGATGTGGCCGCCGCTTTTGCCCTGGCCGGCAGGTGCGGGAAAGTGGGTGAAATCTATCATGTCGTGGATGACGTCCCCACAACCATGAAGGCGTTTTTCACGGAGGCGGCCCGGCGCTTGGGAAAGACAAAAGTTGGCCACGCACCTGTATTTCTGGCCAACTGGGTGAAAGGAAAAGATCCGGTCAGAGCCGCGACGCGTTCGGCACGCAGCTCCAACAAGAAGATGAAAGCATTAGGGTGGACTCCCCGGTACCCTGACTTCAAAACCGGGCTGGCACAAGTTTTTCAGGAGATGGCATGAACTCAAACAAACCCTTTACCCGAACCGATTCGGATTTTGTGAGCCAAGGCGCCGGGTGTGCCGCTTGGCTGTATCGTCCTGCCGGAGTGACGGAGTCCCCCATTGTGATCATGGGGCATGGTTTTGCCGCTGAGCGCAGCTTTCGGTTGCCCGCCTATGCGGAAGCGTTTGTCAAAGCCGGCCTATCGGTCTTTCTGTTTGATTACCGGAACTTCGGTGACAGCGATGGCGAGCCCAGAAACCTGGTCAACCCTTTTCGCCATGTCACAGATTGGCGCGCGGCCATTGCTCACGTGCGCACTCTCCCGGGAATCAATAAGATTGCACTTTGGGGGTCTTCGTTCGGGGGCGGTCATGTCATTGTGGCCGCGGCGCGCGATCCTGAAATCGCCGCAATTGTGGCCCAGGTGCCTTTTGTCGATAGCTTATCCACGGTGGCGATGACGACCTGGCGAAACATTCTGCACGGATATGCCGCCGGTTTCAGGGACGTGTTCCGAATCCTGACCTTCCGCGCTCCGTATTACATCCCGGTGGCTGCGGCGCCGGACACTTTCGCGGCAATGAACACGCCGGAGTGCTTAGATGGGGTCATGTCGCTGATCCCGGAAAATTCTTCATGGGAAAACAAATGCCCGGCCAGAATCGCCTTTACGATGTCCCTGTACAGCCCGATGTCTTTTGCAAAGCGGGTAAAATGTCCGGCGTTGGTGGTCATGGCTGAACACGATTCGCTGATCGACGCCAGAGCCGTTGCCAAAACCGCCGCCAAGATGAGCAATGCGACCCTGTTTTCTCGACCCTGTGGTCATTTTTCTATTTATCAAGGGAAAAATTTTGAGAAAGTTTTGCAGGTCGAAACCGATTTCCTCAGCCAACACTTATTGGCGTGACCCAGTCGACATAGACATCGCCGGGGGACTCGCAAAATCAAAGCTGCCTTCAAACACTACTTAGTGGTCAAACGTTTCAAATATTTGACCCGGCCTGCCACAAACTCTCGATGTTTGGTGTGTTTTTGTGGCGCCTTTTCCAAAAACACAGAATACGATTGAATGGCTGCGCGAACCTTTTTGGTACGATCACAGGCCAGGGCTTTCCAATAATGAGCCCAATACGTATCCGGGCTTTGCTCGATTATTTTATCGAAAGTAACGATCATATTATCGAACTTTTTTTGCCTGGAGTAAGCCTCGCCTAACC
>JBHHWX010000069.1:0-17191 GCA_046756745.1 bacterium
CCTGTCTTTGTGAACACGTTGCTGATGATATTTTTTTCGAATTCTGCAACCGTCTCATCTAATGACCCTGGTTCATCTGAAGCTGAGGTCGAAAACGACAAGGACACTTTGGGGTGTTGAATTTCAATTGGCAGGCAGTCCGGAACGATAGGATTGCAGTGGCATGAGAGGGTAAGACGCTCAATCACATTCTTGAATTCTCGTACGTTTCCGGGCCAAGAATAATCCATTAAATATTTAATAACAACAGGATCGATCTCAGGGGAATCGTTCGACCAAAGTTCTTTCAAGAAATGATCGAACAGCAGCCGTATGTCATCTTTGCGTTCACGCAAGCTGGGAAGCCTTACTGGGTAAATATTCAGTCGATAAAAGAGGTCTTCACGAAATTCTCCTTGTTCAACCAATCGACGTAAATCCGTCTTTGTCGCGGCGATAACGCGAACGTCAATATTGAAAGTCTGGGTTCCGCCAACCCGCTCAAAGGACCGTTCCTCTAAAACTCGCAACAGCTTGACCTGCAGCTCAACTGGAATGTCGTCGACTTCGTCGAGAAAAATAGTGCCGCCCTCAGCGAGTTCAAATCGACCTTTTTTCTGCTTTAGTGCGCCTGTGAACGCGCCGCGCTCGTGCCCAAATAGTTCACTCTCGAGAATATCTTTGGAGAGCATGGCACAACTGACTTTGATAAACGGCTTGTCTTTGCGGTGCGAGTTGTAATGAACAGCATTAGCAACCATTTCTTTACCAGTGCCGGTTTCGCCTTCGATCAAGACGGTGGTGTCAGTCGGGGCTACGATCTCCAACTGTTTGTAAACTTCTTGCATGGCAACGCTCTTACCAATGATTTTGCCGAATGAATAGCGGGTTTCAAGTTGTTTTTTGAGCTGTATATTTTCGGCCTTGACATGGCGGTAGTTCCGGACACGTTGTAAGATCAGCAATAACTCGTCCGTGCTAAACGGCTTGGTCAAGTAGTCGTATGCCCCCTCCTTCATCGCCTGCACCGCCGTCTCCACCGTGCCGTAGGCTGTCATCATGACGACGGTTATTTTAGGCTGAATCTCTTTGATTCGTTTCAATAACGTGAGACCGTCCATTCCCGGCATCTTCAGGTCTGAGATAACGACATCGAAGCCATGTTTTTTTATAAGCTCCAAAGCAATCTGCGGACATTCCACAGCTATGATTTCGTAGCCGGCATCGGCAAGATCGTCATGCAGGGTTACGCGTTGAATTTCTTCGTCATCGACGACTAATATTTTGAGGGGCGCCTTCATGATTCTGTTGATTTATAACTCTGTCAAGGTTAGAGTCTTACGAAAATGTCTGTACCCTGACAGAGTTTTTCAACCACGTCATTCATATTATGTTGTAATAATATATTGTAATATCTCACTCAGCGACGGCCGTGGTTTCCATTTTATCCGGAGCCGCGGGTTCACCTTCACCAGCTAGTGGAAAACTGAGATGGAATACTGTCCCGTCCGTGTCACTGGTCACTATTATTTGTCCGTTATGTTCAGCAATGATTGCTTTGGCGACAGAGAGCCCCAAACCGGTTCCCTGACCAACCGGTTTCGTCGTAAAAAACGGGTCAAAAATTTTATGCAGTATCTCCGGCGCAATGCCGTGACCGTTATCAGCTATTTCGACCTCTGCGTGTGAGGCATTGTGGAACGACTTCACTGTAATGGTGGGTTCTTCCACGGCTGCATCCACAGCATTTAAAAACAAATTCATGAAAACCTGTTCCAAATGTTGTGGGTCGCCAAGAATAGCCGGCATGTCCGGGCAAAGCTGCAATGACAAATTAATTGGGAGCTTTTGTGTTTTTAGATCGATCAAATTGCCGGCCGCCGAAATACTGTGGTTAATATTTATGCGTTGAAGCGCTAGTTCTCTTTTTCTGGAAAAATCTAACAAGTCCTTGACTATCTTCTCAATGCGCCGAAGCGCATTGTCCATGAGCTGGGCATATTTCACGGTCTGCGTTGTATCCTCGGGTCGAGTGGCGATGCGCCGGAGACAATTCAGAATTCCCGCCAGGGGATTGTTGATTTCGTGGGCAAGGCCGGATACCAGAGTGCCGACGGATGCCAATTTTTCAGTTCGTACGAACGCGGCTTGTTGCCGTTCCTTTTCATCCGCAGCGGCCTTCAATCGGCTCAGCATGGCGATAAACCCACGTTCCAAGTCGCCAATTTCATCGCTTCGGTTACCAGCGAGCGTCGGTTCATAAGCCGGGTCTTCAACGCGTCCCATTTCGCCTGCAAGAGCTTTGATGGGCCGGGCCAGAGCACTGGCGACGAAAAACGCAAGCATGACGCCAATAATGGCGAACCCTACGCTTACCAAGAGCACTAATTGTTTGAAGGCGGCTATTTTGTCTATATCCGTTTGCTGGCTGAATTCAATTCGCAAGGTACCAAAACGTTTACTGCTGCTCTGAAGCGGATAGAGCGCGTCGAAGGAATCGTTCTGATTGCGCCTGACAAATCGTACATGGCGCAATGATGACCACGAATACATGGTATCGACATCGATTGTTTCAAAAAACTCTTGATAATCGCTGGTCGCGAGGATGTGTCCCCTTTTATCGTAAACAGTCACGCCCTTAACCGTCGTCATCGAGTCTGCGATGAGGTCTTGAATATGGTTTTCAAGCAGGCCTCCCGCTTCCAGCAGGTCTAACTCCTGATAGAGTAATGTATTGGTAAAAAAAATCGCGGTTGACTCAGTAAGCAAGTGGGCGCGTTTTTCAGCTTCGGTAAATATCTGATCGCGATAGATGTTTACCACAACAATGTTTGCCACAAAGCTGCAAAGCAAAATAATTGCGGAAGCAAGAGCGATGAATTTTCTTTCTAATGTGAGACGAACTCGCATAATGGTGTTACCCTTTTTATCGGGGTGGCATGAGGCGCCACGACAGGTTCAATTACGAAAGTATACCCAATTTATCCCTATAAATCAAGATCGAATATGTACAGGCTTCGCAGCAGATGAACATAAAAAATTATCTCCAACGGATGAAAGCTGCCAACGGATGGCAAAAGTCCAACGGAAGCCTCAAACCCCGTGGGATAAATTAGACTTATTCAGATTCACTTCAGATCAGTCTGAACAGGAACAACAGTAAATAAAAATCTCCACAGAAGTATCCAACGGGGCAAACCAGCAAATAATGTTTAAAATCATTTTAGTTAGAATAGTCACAGCTTGTCATCAATTCCATTGAAATCACATCCGTTGGCAGCCGTTGTCCGTTGGGATTTTTCTGTCTAATCTTCATGAAAACCCTGTGAACGGTTACTGGTGAATTCCTGCTTCGCTCGGCGGGACGCCTTAGCTAACTAAGAGTTTTAAGTTACAGCGACATTTTATAGGCCAACTTTTCAAACTCCTTGTAGATTTCGGATTTCGGATTTCGGATTTGAGATTTGGGATTTGGGATTTGGGCTTTTGGCTTTTGGCTTTGCCGGCTTAGGTCTTATTAAAAGTTGTTAATAACTCCCCTAAACTTTAATAAATTCTATAGTTCCTGTCGATACTTTGATTCAAAACGAAACAGTCATGCGGGGCGGTATGCGTAAAATTTTGGGCGTCATACTCATTATTACGTGCAGTACGATGACCGGGGCTGCGAACTCTGAGATTATCAGGAGACATATCTTAGCTCTGTATAATAGCGACCTCGGTCAATCCACGACTGATAATCCCATTCATGAAAACGCCGAGGTGATACTCAATCATCTGGGCTGTATCGTGGATTATTGGGATATCAAAACCGGACTGCCCAATGAAAACCGGATGCAAAAATATTTAGGGGTGCTGTCTTGGTTCGATGAGAATTACACGGAACATCCCGAAAACTACTTTGGATGGGCATGCGAGCAGATTGCAGCAAAAAGAAAATTCATCATTTTAGGAAATATCGGTGATTACTATTTCAATGAGGGTTCACGAAAAACGGTCAACGTGAATTTTGTAAGATTTTGCCGCCTTCTAGGTCTCGAGTTTTATGGCGATTGGAGCAATGATGTTTTGGAAATCGAATTAGCTTTCAAGGACCCGGACATGGTGGAATTTGAAAGAAGCTTAGATTTCGAGTTGAACCACTATGTCAAAATAAAGTCAACAAATCCCCAAAACAAAAGATACCTAACGCTCAAAAGAAAAGGGATTCCGGACAGCGAAAGCGATCTTGTTTTCACCACTCCAACAGGCGCTTTGGCGTACTCCCCCTATATTTTTTACCAGAACCCGGTTACGTTTAAGAAAAAGTGGCGCATCAATCCGTTTAAGTTTTTCGAAGAATCGCTCGGACTCAAAGGGATTCCTAGGCCGGACGTGACCACGCTTAACGGACTGCGAATTTGGTGCTCGCATGTCGATGGCGATGCTCTGATTTCCAAATCCGCAGTCAAGCCGGACGCCTATTGCGGTGAAATTATACGCGATGAAATTTTCAAAAAGTATCAGTGGCCCGTATCGGTATCTGTGATCGTCGGTGAGGTGGAGACCGGAGAACAATTTCTCGATATCGCACGTTCGATTTTCCGTCTGCCGTATATTGAAGCCGCCAGCCATTCTTATTCACACCCCTTTTACTGGGCTGACGATTACCGAAAAAAAGATGAATATGCCAGCCGGCATCTTCCGATAAAAGGCTATGTGTTTAATCTCGAAAAAGAGATCATCGGCTCGATCGATTACATTAACAATAAGCTTTTACCTTCAGGAAAAAAAGTGAAACAACTTTTTTGGACCGGCAATTGCGAGCCGACGCCAGAATGTATACGCCTTTGTGAGAAGATTCACGTGCATAACATTAATGGCGGGGACACGGTTTTCGACAACAACGTCCCGTCCTATACCGGTGTGACGCCACTCGGAGCCGATATCGGAGGCTATCGACAGATTTATTCACCCAATTCAAACGAAAATATTTACACGAACCAATGGTCCGGCCCCTATTACGGTTACCGGTTTGTACTGGATACGTTTAAGAATACCGAATCACCGGTGCGGATCAAACCCATTAATGTTTATTATCATTTTTATATAGGTGAAAAATGGGCGGCATTAAATTCAATAAAAAAAGTCATGGACGAAACCGTGGTTCAGGACGTCGCGCCCATGTTTATCAGCGAATATATCGAAATCGTGCATGGTTTTTTCAATACGAACATTGACCGCATCTCGGACAATGTTTGGCGCATTCGAGATTATGGCGCATGTACGACCATCCGCTTCGATGAGACTCGAGCGTATCCTGATTTGAGCACATCGTCCGGGCTGCTTGGATTTCGGCATTATCAAAATTCTCTTTACGTCCATTTAAAAGAGGGGGCCGAAGCCAAAATTGTCCTATCCGACAGGAAACCTGCTGAGCCTTTTCTCGAGTGTGGCTCTCACCGCGTTCAAAACTGGAGCGCCTCCAAACAGCGAATCCTATTTAAAACAAAAGGATTTGGCAAGGGCCGTTTTGTGATTGCAGACCTGCTCGCCAATACAAAATACCAACTGTCGATGAGAAAAACGAACAGGAAGGGGTTACCAGAAAAACGAACAGTACAATCCGGTAGGTCAGGCAGTCTTGACTTTCTGCTTCCTATGCAGGGTCCGGTCACGATCGCCATAGATATCATACAATGATGTGTTCATTGCATAGAGGAGCCCTTTATCAAGGGATCGTTATTATGATATTATCGATAAGTCAACCCGGCTGTAATGGTTCCCTAAAAAAGCAGCGTTCACAAGATTTCAATCATGTGAACAGTTGGATTTGCAACTATAAAGCATCCGTTGCGCCAACGCACATCGACAAATTCGACCTTGCGGTGTTAGACGCAGACTCCCATCCCGATTTGACCTGGTTTAAGAATTCAGACACGATTTTAATTGGATACGTGAGCTTAGGCGAGGTTGGCAAGACCCGCTGGTATTGGAATGTCATCCGGAGTAAACCGTGGATTCTCGATAAAAACCCCAACTGGGGAAGCCGAATGATCGATGTTCGGGAAAAAGAATGGCACGATTGGCTGCTGCAGTGCATTATTCCAAAAATCTTAAAACAGGGCTTCGCCGGATTGTTCTTGGATACCATCGACAACGCTGAATATTTGGAGAAATACCATCCATCAAAAAAGTACCCGGGCGCACAAGCAGCCATGATCCAGCTTATAAAAAGCATCCGCGCCAAATATCCTCATATTTATCTGATCGCCAACCGGGGATTTTCTCTTCTTCACAGTATAGGCCCGGTCATAGACGCGGTTGTCGCAGAGTCCCTATTTACGACCATTGACTTCGACAGCGACTCGTTGGGGTTACGTGGTGAAAATGAGAGTGAGCCCATCGTGACGATGCTGAAGCGCGCCAAAAGGAAATTTCATCTCACTATTTTTACACTGGACTATGTAAAGAAAGAAAATCGCTCCATCATCAACAGCATTTTGGCGCGCTCAAGGCTCGCGGGTTTTAAGCCCTACATCAGTACGCCGAATTTGGATGAAATCTATTTTTATAGTCTCGAATAATTTATGGAAATTAAAGTTTGGTGGCCGCTTTCCTTCCTCTGCGCGATTATCATCGCGTGTGTTCTGATTTTTCCTTCTGAGCTGAAGTTAGCGGATCTACTGGGAAAAGCCGGGAAAGTAGAAGAAGCGATTCAATCCTTCGAAGAAATCTTATTGAGAAATCCTCATCGCCAGGATCTGAGGATTGACTTGGGCAAACTCTACCTGGCTCATGAAGAGCCTCAAAAAGCCGTCAAAGAATTCGAGAAGGCGATCACGCTGGTTGCGGCGGATACCGCTCTTCTCAATACAATGGTCGATATCTACAGCACATTGCGAGATATAGAAGGCTGCGTCCGTACTTTGGAGAGACTCGCAGCGATCAATCCCGTGGATGTCCATTATCGCAAGAAATTAGCCGCAGCCTACGAGTGGAATCGCGATCTAAACTCGGCCATAACGCTCTATGAACAACTGCTGGCGACAGATCAAAATAACCCCGAGTATCTCAAGAAGCTCTTTTCCTTAAACTTGAGTTTTAAAAAATATGACGCGACCATTCGTTATCTCGAGGCTTTCCTAAAAGTCCGCCACGACGATCTCGAAGCGCGGCTTTTGCTCGGCAACGTTTACTTAGCTGTTGACCGCCGGCAATATGCAGCCCAGGAATTTGAGAGCGTTCTCAGAAAGAAACCCGAAGATGAAAAGCTACGGGTCAAACTTGCAGAACTGTACATCTGGATGCAAAAGTCCGAAAGAGGTGTCTTGCATTATGAATATCTTCTCATGCATCACATTCTCAACGACGCCTATTTTAACCGGGCGATTGAACTGACCCGGGATTATGCGCCGGAGCGGGCGATAAAATATTTTACCTACCGCATGAATTATCTCCCAAACAAAAACTCATTGCGAGAACGTTTTGTGGACTTGACTTTGTATCTGGGTTTGACAGATGAGGCTTTACAACAGCTTCAAATTCTGATCAAAAACAATCCTGAGAATGTGCACTATCTTCGCCGTTTAGCCGGTCTTTATAAAAACACCCAAAGACCGCTGTTGGCTGTCTCGACTTATGAAAAAATTCTTAATATGGGACATCCGGATAAAGACATCCTGGATGAGCTCATCATTTTTTACAAAAATGAGAAAAAATATTCCCGGCTGCTGGATCTCTACCGGAGGCTCGAAAATAAAAGCCTCCTCGACGCCGGCATCCAAAGAGATTATGCCGACGTCCTCATTTTAACACGCCGTTACGAGCAAGCCATAACCCGTTTCGCCGAGCAGATGAGAATCGACCCTCAAAATCCTCATTATCGCATTCAGTTGGCGAAATTATTCGCCCACACCGGAAATGAGAAAGGCGCGTTCAAAACCGTTCGTGAAGGCGTGGTCAACTACCGTATTCAGGACGAGTCTTTCTTACTCTTTTCCGCTCATTTTTTTGACCAGCGAAAAATTTGGGATGGGAGTGTTATCTGTTACCTGAATTTAGTCACACTCAATAATCACAATCTCGAGTATAAGCGAAGTTTAGCCGACGCTTACATAAAGACAAACCAATTTGAGCTGGCCGCTAAGATTTATGAAGAATTGTTAGAAGAAGACCAGGACGATTTCAAGACCCATTTCGAATTGGCGTCACTTTACTGGCAAAGCGCTGAATTCGATAAAATGCACACAGTCATGGATGATGTACAAAAGACATTTTCAGATCGTCCGCAACTACATCGAGAGGCCGGCCGTTTCTACTTTGAACGCAGTCTTTTTGACGATGCTATCGAACACCTGCAAGCGGAGCTCACGTTATCGCCGCAAGACAGTGCAGCTCAGCGCATGCTTGGTTTAGCCTATGCTTGGAACAATCAGCCTGAAAAAGCAAAACAGGTCTTAAAAGCCTACCATCAATTCTATGTCGGTGATGTCTATACCCATTATCAAATGGGTGTGCTGTTTTCGAGTGAGGGCAAGAAACATCAAGGAACCGAAGAATTCTATACGGCATTAGAGCTTCTTGACAGAACCGGCAAAACCAAGGAGAGAGCGATCATCACCGGCCGAATCTATGCCCAGCTCAAAGAAGCGGAACAAGTCAAGCATGAATTCGAAAATTTGATAGAACGTTATCCCAACGACCTCGATATTTATGCCGAATATGCCGGGAGCCTGCTCGAACTCAAAGATTACAAGCAAGCGGATGAATACCTCACCCTGATTTTAGACCAGCAGCCGAATCACGACCGCGGGTTACGACTGCGCAGCCGTTGGTATTTTGAACGCGGGGATTACGGCAATGCTGCAAAAACCTTAACGTTGTTATCTCAACAACCTGGCGCCGATATCGGCGTTAAACTGGACCTGGCGGACGCCCAACGTGCTTCCGGGGACTGGTATGCCAGCCAGGAAACGCTCCAGTCGCTTCTCAGACAAGCGCCTCGTAACCGCCCGGCGTTCCAGCGTTTGACATTATTACGGCGGGAAAAGGGGGAGTCCATTTCAACAAAATTTCAAGTTGAGGAACAAAGTGGAAATTACTTGAAGGTCGTTTACGATTTTATCGTTGAGAAGGCAACCTCTTCGTTTCTGTATCTAAAAATGCTGTTCGGCAAAGAATCCTATACCGACAAAAGTCTGGCCTTCACTGCCGATAGAGAAAAAATCGGTTTGCAGGTAAACTCACGTTTTAATTCCAAGCTGCAAACCACGTTCGGCATGACTGCAGACCAAATTATCAACACCTGGACTATCTCAGGAGACGGCGCGCTGAAATGGCATTTGAATGAATTGAGCTCCGTGACTTTAACATCTCGAATAAATGCTCTATGGAATGATCCGCTGGCAGCGGTCTTTCAAAACGGTCGCGTTAACGCGTTCTATCTCGACAGTCACTTCCAGTTTTTTCAAAAACTTCAGCTCCGGGGCCGGTTGAGTTATGAGTCGCACCGCATTCAAAAGGATCGAAAATTTGGCGCTGCGCAACGTGCGCAGTTTCATGTTGGATACTCATGGCGGCAACGTCCGCTTCTTTATACCTATTATGAAACCTATTCCCTCAGGTACACCTACGAAAATCCAGGAAATATCAATATCATCGCCATTCCTGAAAACGAACGCATTCACTATTTCGGCGGCATATTAAATCGACAGTTAACTCCAAGATTGTACACCCAATTAAGCGGGAGTATCGGCTTTAATACTGAGCGCAATTCTTTTTTGTATCTAGGAATTCTTGATCTGGAATACATGCTTTTCAAACAGGTCAGATTGCGATCTCATTTTGCATACGGAAGCCAAAACAGGCTGACCGGGAACGATAACAATAAATCGCTTTGGTTTGATCTCTATTACTTTTATTAATCTATGAAACCTCCAAGAAAATACTCCTTCATCCCGGAAACGCTGATCGGCTTCGCAATATTGGTTGGCATCAACTTCGCTATCGACCGGAACATATCGGGCTTCATCGGAATTCATCCCCACCCGTATTGGATCGTCGTGCTGCTTATGGCCTCGCGCTACGGAACGCTGCCAGGCGTTTTTGCAGGCCTTTTGGCCGCCACGTTTTATATCTTCTTTGGAACGCAGGCCGAATTACTGAATCTGGAGAGGTCGCATTTTCCCCTCGGCGCCTATCGAATGCCCTTCTTTTTCATTCTGACCGGTGGAATTTTGGGTGAGATCAGAAACCTTTATAAGAATCGCTACAACAGTTTGGAGACTCAACATCATGAAACGTTGGATGAGCTGCAAGATTTAGGTCTCTTACATGCTGCTGTTTTGGAATCAAAACAGGAGCTTGAAAAAAGAGTGGCTTTTCAATCCACGACCCTGTTTAGCTTATTGGAGCGGCTGAATAATCTCGAGACCTTGGAACCGCACAGTCTCTATGCAAAAATACCCGAACTGTTGAAAGAATTGCTCAATGTAAGCTGTTCATCCGTGTACCTTGTCGATAAAAATCAACTGGTGCTGTTTAAGAGAGACGGAGAGCCGAATAAGAATCAACCGGAAAATATCGTGGGAATCGCAGAAGGCATTATGGGAGAGGCCATAAGAAGCCGGAGCGTCGTTTCTGTCAACGAAAGGTTTTCCGAAAAAGATCTGGTGCATTTTTATAAATTAGGGGTCATTATGTCAGCGCCTATTTTAGTCAAAGACGAGTCGGTGCTCGGCGTCATCAACATCGAGCAGATGCCTTTTTTTGATTATCATTCCAATTCCAGACGCGTTTTCCAGATGCTGACGTACTGGGTATCGATCGTCATAGATAAAGCGATCCGGTTTCAATTTTTGAAGGATAGGAATATCGCTGATGAAATTACCGGAGCTTACAATTATCCCTATTTCCAGAAGCGTCTGGAGTACGAAATCGCACGTGCTCGACGCTTTAAATCGCCGCTCTCAATTTTCCTCCTTCAGATCGACCGGTTCGAGGAGATGAGTCCTTCCGAACAAAAAAATGTCCTGGTCGTTCTCAACTGGATTTTTTCAAACTTGTTGCGTGAGGTCGATATCATTTCAAAATTTAAAAAAGAGAGCTCCTTCGCGGTGATTTTACCGGGTCAGGGAAACCAAACAACAGAGACGGTCCTGACCAGACTCCTCGAAGAAATTGAAAAATACGGGCTGAAACCGTTTGATGAGAGCGAAGAACCGCTTTCCCTCAAGATCGGATCGAGCACCCTGCAAATCAGTGAAGGTTCTTATCAAAGTTTAATTGAAACCGCTGAAGATCGCTTAAAATACGGGGAGTCCCGTCGTCCATCACAGATTTACTCGGATATTCAATACTTAGCAGACCTGATCAATCCCGAGGCAAAAGAGAAAGCGGATGAACAATCCGATTCCGATCTTGTGACATCTTCCAAAGAAGAGGCCTCGTGAACAAAAGCAGGAATCTGTTTATACATTTTATCTTATTGATTGTGGTGACACTTGAGGGACTGGTTAGCTACAAACTCATAACCGTCGCCGTATTTTATAAAGTGATTTACCTTGTTTGTCATATCGTGTTAGGATTTTTCTTTTCCAGGCTTCTCAAAAAAATCGAGTGTGAAGGTATCCCTCAGGACAGCAACGTTGTCTTTATCTCATTGATCCTAAGCTGGAGCATCCCGTTTTACGGTATGTTAGGAATGCTGATTCTCTCAATCTCGATGGAGATTCTTAAAATACAACCGGTTGAATACTTCGATTTTGATATAGATGTGATTTCAAAACACACACATCCCTTTCCTAGTCATGTTGACCGGAATATTGTGAGTATCAAAAGCGAAGAGCTCGAAATCGAAGCTTTTCAAGATATTTTTATGGGACCCGACCGGCAGCTTCAAGAAAACGCCATCAACAAGCTCTCAAAAATTATCAATAGAGACTCCGTGACACTGCTAAAAGATGTGATCAAAAAAAGTCGATCCGATATAAAAATGTTAGCCGCTTCTGCAATGATCGATATGGAAGACGAAATTATTAAGAAAATCGAACGGTTCAAACACAGCTTGAGTGAAAACCCTGAAAATGAGATGGACCTGTTGGAGCTGGCTCGTTCGTACGATTTATACTGTTATTTAGGCCTATTGGACGCCGTGGTGCTTTCCTATTACAGCAACCTGGGGTTAGAACAATATCAGCGTTTTTTAGAACGGCGTCCCGATCACATCGAAGCAAAAATGGAATACGGGAGACTTCTGTTACACTCCGGGAATTCCGAAAAAGCAGTATCGGTTCTGTCGAGCGCTTGTGAAGGTTCTCCGGAAGATCCAAAGCCCCGCCTGTGGCTCGCTGAAGCCTACTATGAACTGTTGGAATATGAAAAAGTAAGCGAAGTCTGTCAACAATTATCACACCTCAAACCCATCCCTTCTAAATTCAAAGAGATTGTCAACTGGTGGGCTCCTGAGAAACCGGACTCACAGCAGGAATACGCTGACGAAATCGCGTTTGACTCGTCAGGTGAATTAGAAAATGAGTCGATCGACTGGGCCAAACAATGAACATTGAAACCGACGTCTGTCTCATTTTGGAAGGAACGTATCCATACGTCCCGGGCGGCGTGTCTTCCTGGGTCCACCAACTGATCACCAGTTTGGACGAATTTACATACTCACTTGTCGTCATTCTTCCTGACCACGACGCTACGCGAACACCCAAATATGATATTCCGGATCATGTCAAGGAGCTGAAAGAGATTTATTTGCACGACTTGGATATCCCTGAGAGTTGTATGGAAACATCGCAGACGCCGGAATTGGCCTGGGAAGATATGACGGCTTTTCACGAATGCCCGTTCAACAAAAGCAAAATAACGGCATTCCAATCCATCTATAAGTCCTTTTTCAACAGCAAAACGCGTGAAACTCCTCCGAAAAGCCTGGCAGATACGAAAGAAGCATGGAATCTCATTTGCAGACTTTATGAAAATTATGCCCAAGATGAATCTTTTCTTGATTATTTTTGGACGTTTCGTTTTATCCATTATCCGTTGTTTAAAATGCTAACAACCGACCTGCCGAAAGCTTCCGTTTACCACACAGTCTCTACGGGTTATGCGGGATTTTTGGGAGTGGTTGCGAAATTACAATACCGGCGGCCTTTATTACTCACCGAACACGGTATTTATACCAGAGAACGGCAAATTGAAATTAGCCGGGCAGATTGGATTTATGAGAAAGAGGATCACCAAATCAGAGTACGTCATTCGCAAAGCCGTTTCAAAAATTTGTGGAACAGGATGTTTGGTACGCTGAGCAAGATTTGTTATGTCTATTCGGATGAGATTATCACACTCAGCAAAGGCAACCAACAGTATCAGCTCGCTGATGGGGCGGCTCCGCAAAAAATGAGCATCATCCCAAACGGTGTGGATGTCAAAACTTTGATGAAACTGAAGAAAGAAAAAAAGCAAGATCCTGAGGAGTTTGTAGTTGGTTTTATGGGCCGGGTGGTTTCCATCAAAGACGTGAAGACATTTATCCGCGCCTGTAAAGGCGTCGCCGAGCAGGTCGCGAAATTGAAAGTTTATATCATGGGTCCGACCGAGGAAGAAAAATCCTACTATGAAGATTGTGTCAAGCTCACAGAGTTTCTTGGTTTAAAAAAGATCATTACTTTCACAGGCAAAATCAATATCCAGGAGTATTACCCGAAAATCGACGTACTCGTCTTAACCAGTATTTCGGAAGCCCAGCCGCTGGTGATCTTAGAGGCCTATTGTCTTGGGATTCCGGCAGTTGCTACCGATGTGGGCGCTTGCCGGGAATTGCTTTACGGCAGTACCGAAGAAGATATCATGCTGGGGCAAAGTGGATTTATCGCGGGCGTCTCCGATTCTAAAGCTATCGCGCAAGCAATCATTAAAATCCTGAAATCGGAAAAACTGCGGCAGGAAATGTCGGTAACAGCCAAGAAACGCGTCGCGAAATTTTATAACAAAGTCGATTTGGATAACCGGTATCGCAAAATTTACGAGCAATATGTTTCACTCGAATCCTCTTCAATAGATAAACAGCCCATGATTCTTACAAATCCGGAGATCGAAGACGAACGACACATGTCGCAAAAGTATTACTCTTACCATCGAATCATGAGACTTCCAGGGAGTCGATAATGGCAGGAATTGGTTTTAGGTTAAAAAAACTTTTCAAACACGATACTTTCATCGACGACTTTCGAGGCGTCTTGTTCAGCACATCCGTTGCTGCCGGGCCTATTTTTTTCTCGATCTTGTGTTTGGGTATCCTGGGAATCTTTTCGACGATATTTTTATCCAACCAAGAGTTGAGCGTCTTCTTGGTGACCATCGTTTATGTTTTCGCTTTTTCGCTCATTTCAACCGGACTTACCCAACTTCTTATCACCCGCTACCTTTCCGATCTTATTTTTGTGAATCAAATACATTCCATCTTGCCGACCTTCAGCGCGGTGCTGGCCATCACCGTTCTAGGTCAGCTTATCATCGGACTGCCCTTCTTATTCTTCTGGCAGATCAATTTTCTTTTTAAGATGAGCGCTTTCATTTTGTTTATCACCATCGGCTGTATCTGGCAATTGATGATCTTCTTAAGCGCTGTGAAAAACTATCGAGTGATTCTTTATGCTTTTGTGCTGGGATTGAGCTTCAGTTTTGTCCTGGCGCTCTATCTGGGGAAACATGGCGGTCTTGCCGGATTTTTGCACGGCTATACAATCGGGCAGCTCGTTTTGCTCTTTATCTTACTGGCGCGGGTTGTTATTGAATTCAAAAGTCCGGAAAAACCGGAGTTCCATTTTCTCAAATATCTCAAAACCATGCCGCAGCTCATTCTGATCGGATTTTGCTATAATCTTGGAATTTGGATTGACAAGATGATATTCTGGTTCAGCCCCCACGGCCAGAAAATCCACTCATTTCTCTATGCTTACTCGGATTATGACGGGGCGACTTTTTTCGCTTACTTGACTGTCATCCCCTCCTACACTTATTTTCTGGTTACGGTCGAAACGGATTTTTATAGCACCTTCCGTGGATTTTATCAAGCGATTCTTGACAAAGAGCCTTTTCAGCAAATCACTCAGCAAAAGCAGAAAATCATCCAGTCTGTCAAGCGCAGCCTAGTGGGTATGATCAAATTACAAGGGAGCATCACGTTGATTTGTCTCTTGTTTTCACAGCAGATTGCGGCTTTTTTTCGAATCCCTATGCTTGGCTCGCTTATCTTAGAAAAAGCGCTTATCGCAACTTTCCTGCAGATGCTGCTGCTGACCATCATGATATTTATGATGTACTTCGATATCAAAAATCAGATCTCAATCGTGACGGCTGTTTTTCTGCTCTCCAATGTTACATTCACGATTCTCACAATCAAACTGGGTTATTTATTTTTTGGATACGGCTACTTGTTCGCCTGTTTGCTTGCATTGATAGTAGGCTATCATCTCTTAAGCCGGCACGTGAAGGATTTAGAATATCGCACCTTTACCGGCCAGCCCATAGCCAGTTAGCAAGCCGGCCGGAAAACCTCTCACGGGCTTAGAAATAAGCTCTAAGCCCCGTCCTCGGGGCGTTGTAAATTACTGACTAACATTTCTCACTTCGCAGAGTAGCCATAAATAACTGTAAATAGTTATTATAGAATGGAGTTCTTCTGTATTTTGATTTTGTTCACGCCAAAGGCGTTACACAACACAGCCCAGTGTTCGTCAGAAGACGAACACTGGGATTAAAAAGGCAAACCTGCAGATGAACCCTGAAAGGGTTCAACAAATTGGTCGTGTAATCATGCGGTCGTCGTTTATGAAACCCTTTCAGGGTTTGATTTGATATGTTCTGGAAACCAAGGGTACGGCTATCGCCGAACCCTCGGCTGTGTTGTGTAACCGCTTCGCGGTAATACGAACCTTTGAGCAAACCTAATCTGACGCGCAAATGAAGAGAGAAATGTTAATTACTGACTGTAAGCGTTGTCTTCTTAATAAAATCTATTTTTTTTAAATTGCACTGAGAGAATTAGAATGATATCGTTATCCTGTTAATTAGTGATTGACCGAAAACTATCCATATAGCTGTCTTTGCGAGGCGTTTTTTGCCGAAGCAATCTCATGCCGTGCCTAATAGTGAGATTGCTTCGCTGAGAAGCGCTCGCAAAGACATTAAAAATTGAATTTTCGTTCAATCACTAATTAGGATAGCGGTATAAATTTCACGGATCGAACGCAGTATTTCAAATGTCATTCCTACTCCTGTCAATATCTTAATTCGCCCCTCCAAGAAGAACGTCCCTACTGATAGCCGCCCATCAGGAAATACTTGCTATTCTCAATAGGTTACCGAGCCTTTTTCTTCATTCAAAAAATAAGACGAAACCAGCGTGGCGAAGCCGCACTGGCCAACGTGAAACGAGAGAGGTGAAACGCGCCCCTCAACATGGTGTGTTGGGGAAGGGCACGTCTCACGTTTGCCGTTTCACTCACAATAACTTTCCAAAGAAAAGATGTCATATTTTTTTGAAAAACAATGCAAAATTCAAGGATAATACTATAGGAGCTATTAACCATGGATAGGAAAACCCTTGAGGCGAATTACAAATCTTCCAATAATGGACACAACAATAACGGGGAGCTGCGATATCAACAGCATGGCGGCCATTTAAAGACATACGAGATGGAGCTTCGCAGGACATACCGTTTTGACCCTATCGTCGGGCATCATCCGGCAATGGTGAAAATACTGAAGCTGGTTTCACAGATAGCAGATACCGATGCTACGGTTCTCATTGAGGGTGAAAGTGGTACGGGAAAGGAGCTCATCGCATGCGCTCTACACCAAAACAACCGGCGCCAAAGTAAGTCTTTTATACCCATCAATTGCGGTGCGCTTCCGGATAGTATATTAGAGTCGGAGTTGTTTGGACATGTTAAAGGAGCTTTTACAGGGGCGTCCAGGGACGTTCCGGGTTGGTTCGAACACGCCGATGGCGGAACCATTTTTTTGGACGAAGTCAGTGAAATGACTCCGGCTTTGCAAGTCAAGTTATTGCGGATTCTACAAACAGGTGAATATGCTCCAGTCGGCAGCAAGGAGAACCGGAAATGCAACGTACGAGTCGTCGCAGCAACCAACAAAGACTTGAAGCAATTAGTACAGGAGAAAAAAATTTCGCATAGACTTATATTATCGATTGAATGTC
>JBHHWX010000070.1:0-17066 GCA_046756745.1 bacterium
GACGCCCCGAGGACGGGGCTTAGAGCTTATTTCTGAGTTTTCGTTCAGACACTAATTAGTGATTTAATGACCACATCTTGTCATTTCGCTGTGCTGTCACTGGACTGACTACGACACGTCTCCCATCTCACGTCTGCCGTCTCACGTCACTGCCACACTTCTTTGAGCACTCTTAAAATATTTTCACCCATAACTTTGGCAATGTGCTCATCCGAGTAATTGTGTTTCACGAGCCATCTGAGAATATTGTGGGAGCCTTCGGTTGGGTTTTCAATACCCTGAACATAGTCCACTTCCTCGAAGCGCGGGGTTTTTTCCTGCGTATCGCTTTTACCTTGATGCGAAGCGCCGATGGACAAGGCTTCTGCAAAGACATGATGCAACCCCACATGATCCCCGTAAAGCGTGTCCGGCCCGAAAGCGACATGATCGATGCCTGCCAACTCTTTGATGTATTCAAAATGTTCCATAAAAGATTCGAGATTATGGTGCGGGTTTTTCTGGGTGAGGGTGGTGTGCGGAGCGGCTTCCACCCCGATTACCCCGCCTTTGTCGGCGCAGGATTTTATGACTTTGTCCGGCGCCAGCCTTTTGATGTTCCATAAGCTTCTGGCTCCGGTATGGGTTAAGAAGATGGGCATTGTACTGGCCGCGATGGTATCGAGACTTGTCTGGTCGCTGGCATGAGCGCAATCGATGGCCATGCCGACTTTATTCATTCTTTCCACAGCCTGGTAGCCGAAGCTGGTCAACCCGCCGTCTCGCGGTTCCCGCAGCCCGGTTCCTAAACAGTTGGACTCGCTATAAGTAATGCCCAGCACTCGCACCCCGAAACCGTACAGGATTTCAATCCTATCCAGCTCGTTTTCTATCATGGCCGCTCCTTCCTGAGCGGGTATCAAAGCGATCTTGCCTTCCCGGTGGGCGCGGGTGATGTCGTCAACCTTTTCACATTTGATCAAGAAATCCTGATGCGCGAGATCGCACAGCCGCATTCCCATGTCATAAATGATGTCCGACCATTTCCAGCCGTTCTTCGAAGTTATCATCGCGGTGCCGTCCATGAAGTTGTCGAAAACAGCGTCCCAATACGAGTCGGCCAGGGCTTCATAGGCTGTGGCCATCCTGACCTGCCTTTCATAAGGGATGGTCTCGTTAATATCAGCCGGGAAAAGATGCGGGTGCTCATGCAACGATACCAGGGTACATTTTTCTGCTAATTCGATCACCCGTTTTTCCTGCTCGGGCGTGATGGCGAGCACATAAGGTTCAAATATACTCTGTCCTTGTACCAGTTTGAACTCCTGGTAATCTTTGCCTTTTTCGAGATAATCAAAAGATCGATAACCCGAATAGTGTTTGTTTAGGCCCATATTATCCCTCCGAATTGTGGCAGCAAGATCTGTTTTCGAAGTTGATTTCTTCAGGTGTGGTGAGATTGATCAATTTAGGTTAGACTCGATGTCATTAAGTTAAGACTCTTGTGGATGTAGGCATTTGTCATTCATCCTTCATAAAGCAAGGTTTTGTTTGATTTACTTTTTTAATAAAATATGGATTGGATAAGGAATTTTCTGTTACAAGATCCACTTTTCGCTTAAAAATTATCTCGAATAACTCATGCAAACGGAATTAGTTATCCGCATATTGTTCGAATGGAATATCCTTGAATTTGATAAGTAGCTCGATATCACTTTTATCTGTGAAGTGGTCTGTTGTTATAGAACCGAACGCATGTAATTTTTCGACGTTATTTTTTTGACAATGATTTATGATTCCTGCAAGATTCTGTTCTAATAGTTTATTCATTCAACGTCCTTTCAAACAACTTCAGAATCCTGCGATACTCATCTGTCCAAGAGCTCGGTTCCCGGAAGCCGTGGCTTTCCAGAGGATAAATGGCGGTTTCCCAGTTTTCCTTGCCCAATTCGATGAGGCGTTGCACCAGACGAACCGTATCCTGAAAATGTACGTTGGTGTCGATCATACCGTGGCAGATAAGCAAGTGCCCTTTTAATCCTTCAGCGTGATAGATGGGGCTGCTGCGCCGGTACGCCAGCGTATCCGTCTGCGGGATGTTGAGGATATTCGAGGTATAGCCGTGGTTGTAATGCGCCCAATCCGTGACCGGTCGCAGGGACGCGCCGGCAGCAAAGACATCGGGCGCGGTGAACATGGCCATAAAAGTGATAAATCCGCCGTAGGAGCCTCCGTAAATCCCGATCCGTTTCGGGTCAATCCCTAATTCATCCACCAGGTATTTGGCGCCGTCCACCTGGTCGTCCAAGTCTTTGCCGCCCATGTGCCGGTAAATGGCTGTGCGCCAATCGCGGCCGTAGCCGGCGCTGGCGCGGTAATCGATATCCAGCACGGTGTAGCCTTTATCCGCCAGCAGATTGTGGAACATGTACTCGCGGAAGTACAACGACCACCACTTGTGCGCGTTCTGCAAATACCCCGCGCCATGCACAAAAATCACCCCGGCACCGTTGGACTTTTCCGGGCGGTAAAGCCGCGCGTACGGTTGAGCGCCGTCGCGGGCCGTGAATTGAATGATTTCCGGTTCGCGCCAAGGATATGTGCGCCAGGTTTCTGTTGTGGACACGGTGAGCTGTTTGGCTTTTGCGTGTGGCCGGGCGTTTTGAACATACAGCTCAGGCGGTTTGTTCATATAGGAATAGCGAAGCGCCAGCTTCTTGCCGTTTGGAGAGATGACCGCATCGCTGCGTCCCGGCATGCTGGTGAGCTGTTGCCACGCCCCTCCAGCGAGCGGCATGCGGTAAAAATGCCGCTCACCCGGATGTGTTTTGTTGGCGGCAAAGAGCCAATATTTCTTGTCGCGTGAAATTGCCGGCGCATAGATTTCGAACGCCCCTTCAGTCAACGCCTTCTTTTCGCCGGTGGTGGGATTGATCACATACAGGTGACTGTAGCCGGTTTCTTCGCTGCAAAACCAAACCCGCTCGTTATCCGGCATCCACCCGACAGAGCCCGGACTGAAATTCCAGCCGGCGATGTTAGGCCCTCCCACCCAAGCGTCGTCGTGTTGATGCTCGAACGCAGTCACTTCTCCCGATGGCAAGCTCAACGATGCTAACCAGCGATCTTTGTTATCCAACGCCCTCACGACCAAAAATGCGCGCTTGCCGTTTTCGTTCCAAAAAGGCCCGTGAATCATCACCTGGCGGGCTTTGGCTTTCTTGCCTTTCCTTTTCGCGGTATCTTTTTTAGCAGAAACCTTCGTGTACTCGGGGACGTCAAAAATACCGGGCAGGCTGTCGAGCTTGATGGTAATAAGCGTATCCCGCACCAAATCAACAAATGCAAATTCTGTGGCTCTGGGTGGGGCGCCTACTTTTGGCCGGGCGTTCAAATTCTGTGTGAAACCGGTTTCCGTGACATAATTCGGCACGATGGTTCGTTTGCCCGTATCTTTTGCCAGCAAACGGACGGTCACATATCTGCCATCGGGCGACAGCCTGAGATTTTGTACGGTTTTGTCGCCAACATAGATTTTCGGCGGCGCGTTGGGATTCTCCGCCCGCCGGGCGTCTTTTTGGCGGTCGCTGCGTTCTTTTCTTTCTTTCACAATTCGAATCAAATCCAGCTCTTCTTGTTTGATAAACTTCTCAGCGTCGGTCTTCGCTGTCTTCTTTTTTGTGGGATCGCTGCCTTTGCGCAAATCCGTGATTTGTGCAAGCGCCCCGCTCGCTCTGTCCCAGCGGAAGAGATTCATCCCGCTTTGATACACAACTCCTGTTTCGTCCTGGGTGAATGTCGCGTTGGATTCGTTGGCGCTGGTATTCGTGATTTGAACAATGGAATCGGAGTTTTTGTCGTAGACAAAGACATCCCCGCTACGGGTGAATAATTTGTAGCGGTAATCACGGCTATAGACCCCGCGCACCGGCGGGACACGCAGACGTTCTGCCCGTGAAAGTTTCATCGCATCGCCGCCATTGACAGAGATTTTGTACAACGAATCCGAATCTGCCGCCTTAGGGTTCCAGTAGAAGTAAATCCATTTGCTGTTCTCGGACCAGAACGGGCGATTGGGCGGTGAGCCCACCCAGGTCTTCGGATCCTGCATGATAGTCGCCACGTCTAAGGTAATCTGACTTTGTGCGGAGACTGAAATTGCAGAGAATAGGAACGTGATAACGATAAATCTTTTCAGCATTGCTCCTCCATTTTATGTCTGAATCATTCACGAACCACGAAGTTTTATGAATTCATGTACTAGAGAGAAACTGTAAAAAAGGTCCAGAATGATCCAACACGGTCTGTGACCGTGTTTTGACTAAGCCGTTTATCCTTTGATTAACTTGGACTTACAAAGACACCGTTACAAACGGTGTCGGATCATGCCCGCTTTTTGCTGCGCTATGAATTATTCTTTAATTCTTGATACAAAGTGAAAATCTCTGCGAACTTTGCATCTCTGCGTTAAGAAACAATGTTAAGTTTGTTCTTCACTGTCACGAAAGGTCAAAATAGTTGTAGTCAAAATAATTAAATGGCAGAATGATTAACTTCCTAAAAAATAATTATTTTGCCATTAAATTATTCTGCCACTTTAAAAGCTATTTGAATTATTCAAGTTAGGTTATCGGCAGCAAGTTTCTCTGAATTAAAATTACACATTACCCCGTGTAATTTCAAGAAATATTTTTCGGACATCGGCGGGCTGTTTTTTAAATCAGCATCCGATCAACGCCGCACCAATGACTCCGGCAGAATCTCCTAACTTATTTTTCTGAATGGGCGTCTCGAAACCGTCGCTGAAAACGAACCGCGCCACTTGTTTTTTCCCTTCGTCGTAAAGCTCATCGATGTTGGACAGTCCACCGCCGAGCACTACCACATCCGGGTCTAACACGTTGATCACATTCGAGAGGGCGCGTCCGAAATGGATGAAAAAATCGCGCATAAAAGAAACAGCAGGCTCTCGACTCCTACGGTAGTGTGCGATAATATCTTCAAAAGCGAGCTTTTCGCCGAACTGTTTTTCGTAAAGCGTTTCTGCGCCGCCGCCGCTGATCAAACGTTCCACGCAGCCGCGTTTACCACACCAGCACTCCGGTCCGTTCGGATCGATGCTGGTATGCCCCCACTCCCCGGCTATAGCCTGTGGACCGGTCAGGACTTCTTCTTGATAAACAATACCGCCGCCACAACCTGTGCCCATGATCACCCCGAAAACCAGATCGTATCCAGCCCCAGCTCCCTGAATCGCCTCAGCCATAGCGAAACAGTTAGCGTCGTTTTGAATGGCGAATTTTCTGTCTAAAAGGCGCTGCAGGTCTTGTTTGAACGGCATGTTGTTTAAACATTGGGTGTTGGAATTTTTGAGTAAACCTGTGCGCGGCGAAACCGCTCCGGGTGTGCAGATTCCAAACGTATGTTGGCTGGCGTCGATTTCTGTAACCATAACGTCGTACAACTTTTTGATCTGGTTAAGAATGTGGGTGTAACCGAATTCTTGTTCGGTAGGAATGCGTTCGCGGAAGCGCTCGTTGTTTTTATCGTCGAGGACAGCGCCCTCTATTTTTGTCCCGCCAAGGTCGACGCCGAGTTTGTACATGCTATGGTTTTCGTTAAGATTGATCCGGTATGTTGTGTGAAGATAACAATATTCGCTATAAAAGCAAGGGGAAAGAGGGGGGTAAGTAACCGTGGTTACGGGTGGTGCGGGTGTCAGTCAGAAGTGGGTAATTCGTTGGGTGTTCACGCTTTAGCGTGTTTTTGTGCTGTCCCTCCCAGAGCATGCTGAAGCTTGTACACCGCCACCCACCCGTAACTGACAGGAACTGACCGATTATGGGGTACCTGAAACCTCAGTTACTGTGATGTGATAGTGGTGTTAAGAGCACGGATAATCGGAAAGTACGGATACTTTTCTATCACCTGAATTAATTAAATGCGTGCATTCTGATCATCCGTGTTCTAAAGGGCATTGTCCGCGAACAGTCTTAGGCGCCAACACGTCGCTGCTGATGCAACGTGAGTTCATGTATGACAGATCTTTTCCTTTCACTTATCATATAATTTTGATAAATTTATTTTCATCCCTCATTTTGACTGGAGACCTGTTATGAATCGCGTCGACCGGCTGGTCGCAATTATTCTGTTGCTGCAAAGCAGAAAAATCATTCGCGCAAAAGACATCGCCTGGCATTTTGAAATCAGCATCCGCACAGTGTATCGCGATGTCAAAGCATTATGTGAGGCTGGCGTCCCGATTGCCGCTGAAGCGGGTGAAGGGTACAGCCTGGTGGAGGGATACCACCTTCCGCCCGTGATGTTTACCCAGGAAGAGGCGAGCGCTCTTTTCCTTGGCGGTAAATTTGTCGAGAAGCTTACCGACTCCTCGATGATAGAAAATGCGAAATCAGCGCTGCTTAAAATACAGTCGGTTCTGCCGTTAGAGTCACAGGAGTTTCTGCAGAGATTGCAGGAATCAACTGCGCTGCTGGTCAACGTACGCCCGGTTGAAAGCGGCTTCTGCGATGACACATTAACCACGATCCAGGATGCAATTGTTCGCCGGCGCCTACTGGTCCTGGAATATTATTCAAATTATCGGGATTCTTTTTCAACACGAAATGTCGAACCGCTGGCGCTGATCTACTATTCCGACCACTGGCATCTCATCGCGTACTGCCAACTACGGAAGGATTACCGGGATTTTCGAACCGATAGAATTAAATCAATCAAGATAACGGCTGAACCCTTCCAACCACGTCAGAATTTTTCTCTGAAAAAATATCTGAGTGATTTTTACAAAATTGAGGACCCCATCGAAATTCAAGTAAAATTCGACAAACGTGTCGCCGGTTCTGTGGGGGACAAACATCATTTTGGATTAGTCGAAGTCAATCCTGTCGAAGATGGGGTGATCATGACGTTCCTGGCGCCGAATATAAATTGGATGGTTCCCTGGCTCCTTTCTTACGGTCCCCTCGTTGAAATTATCTCGCCGCATACGCTGCGCGAAGCTTTACTGGCCGAAGCCAAAAATCTTGTCAAGCTTTATCAAAAATAACCTGGATTATTTTTAAACAAAAAAATCGAAATCTAACCTGTAAACTATTGGGCAACCTTCTCGTCTTGGCGCCTTGGTGGCCGCGAATTATCAAGGAAAAGCAAAAAAAACTAAAAAAGTTAAAAATTTCAAAATGCTGCTGACATAACGTTGTCACCTCAGTGTATTATACTCTGTTTAGCTGTCGCCAAGAACAGCATATTTAAACGATTCATTTATCATTTAACAAAGGAGGATTTCCCATGATCAAAGAAGGCTTAATCTCTCAATTGAGAACGGTTTCAGCGTTTTTCCAGCGCAGCAGCTCTTGTTTAAGCGAAGAGGACTCGAGTTTTGCACCTAAGGAAGGACTGTATACTGTGACCAACCAGGTTGCGCACGTTGCCCAGACAATTGACTGGTTTATCGATGGCGCTTTTCGCCCGCAAGGATTTGACATGAATTTCGAAGAACATATCCAGCGGGCATTGGAGTGCACTTCCCTGAAAACCGGCCGCGAATGGTTTGAGCGAGCTGTGAACAATGCGATCGAAGTCATCGGCAGCAAAAGCGATGAAGATTGGCAACAGCCGCTGCCAGCAGGCCCCATCATGGGCGGTGCGCCGCGGTTGGCCATTGTTAGTGCGATCGCAGATCACACGGCACACCATCGCGGCGTACTGACCGTTTACTCACGACTGCTGGGCAAAGAACCGCTGATGCCTTATGGGGAGATGTAAGGGTTCTGTCCTCAATTATGCCTAAATTGAGCCCACTCTAAAAACCGATGCCATCGCTTACACAAGAAAATTTGATAAATAATGTCTGAACGAAAACTCGTTCAGAGCTGTCATTCCGGCAATTTTTTATGCCGGAATCTCCAGATTTGGGCAGGAGATGCCTACTTAAAGCATGCAGGAATGACAGGCAAGGGTCGTTTTCGTTCAGACACTAAATAACAACAAGTGGTTGTGAGAGCGATGGCATCGTTAATCTGTCTTTCTCTAGCTTTTTAGAGTGGACTCATTATTCACCGTTCTCACGAAATGCAGCGAGCCATTTCCAGGTGTGTTCTAAAGCCGGCTTGAACCCTCGCGGTCCCCGGGCCGCCGCGATAGCCAGCCGGCCGTCGGTCGCGACCACAAAAATACGATCGGGCAGCGCTTTGTAGGCTTCGCCGGCATAGTTATCCATCTCATCGATAATACACGGAATGGTGATATTTTCCTCTGCCATCATCATCTCTGCCGTGGTACATCGCTGGCCAAAATCTTGGGATTCGAAAATACCTTTGAGTTTCGCAAATTCCGTGGGCCGTGGATCGTCGATAGCGTGTGCTTCGCTGATGTACACAATACGAAACTCGGCAATATCTCGATACATGTCATACATTCTTTCCATTTCGCTCAACTGAGCGCGAAAAGGCGGTCAGGTGTAGCTGCCGAAGAACAGCACCACCGGTTTTATACCCCGAAAACCGGCTAAATCCGTGACCGTGGTTCCATCGAGTGATTTGAGTTTAAAAGTCGGCGCCAACTGACCCACCTTGGGCGCGCCGTCCTTTTCACGTCTTCGCGGACGCGATTGCGGCTTATCAAAATGCAGCGTATCGGCGGTCGTTTCCTCTGCGACGGTTACCTTTGCCAGTCCCTGCTCGGATCCCAACTGCACGGACATCCACATTTTGAACGGGTCTGCCATTTGGGGTCTGCCGAAACCGCCGCCTCTTCGACCGCCTCGACCGCCGAATCCCCCTCGCCGGCCCCCTCTGCCGCCTCCGAAACCGCCGGAAGCGCGTCTTTCGCGCTTTTTTTGCGGATCGAATTTTCCGGTTTCAAATCCCACACCGATCGCTTTTCCTGCCCGGGCCGCGATGGCGAAGGGATGCGAGTCGTCCTTGCGCAGGGGAACCTTGATTTCATAGACAAGCTTATCCGGGATACCGCCGATCTGTACTTCAAGGCCCACGGCCTCTGTTACCGGCATCCTGCGTTTCTCTTCCCCCGGAAGAATAATTTCTATTTCGCTCAGAGATCTTTCAACATTGTCGGGCATACTACCCGTACCCGGTTCCTGTCCACGGCCGCGCGCCATGAATCCTAACTGCATCATCCCAATAGGAAAGGTGATCCCGAACGCTTTGTCTTTTCCGCCATCTGCATCGAACCAAAGGGACAACCCCATCGCCATCATTTGTCGACGCACCACTGGATTTGTGGTGCTCAGCATCACGTACAGATAATCCGGATCGTTTGAAAACCCGATGCTCACCTCATCTTTCTCGATGAAGATCACGCCCCTATCCCATTCATCGCGTAAACCATCGATGGCGATTTCTTCTCGGTCTCGCCACTGGCTGTTCATTTTGAGAGTGCTGCTGCAACCGAACGCCAGGACAGCGAAAAGTGAAATGAGTGTCCATTGAGTCGTGTGTTTCATGATTGTCTCCAGGGGAATAGTCCTTGTTTCTCACGCTTTGTGCGCGATGCCCATCTATTGATAGACAACTCAATAGGCCGGTTCATTCCCCGTATTTTTTGGAGTAGGTGAAAACGTTTTTCATCCGTTGGAAATGGTATTACCCATCCAGGTCGTATGCGAGCTTCAGCCAATGCCTGACTTCGTCGTCGATCTCAGAGAGCGCGGCAATTTCGAATTTGTGGGTGATGCGGTCTTTTTTAGCCAAGCCGCCGGTGTCTACCAGGCGGTCGCTGAGCTTTTCCGGCGAGTTTCTCAGGCAGAGTCCGAAATCGATACGCGTGCGCGCAGCAGGTTTGATCTCGGCGAACACGTGATTACGATAAAGCGGCACGATGGTTTTACAGGGAGAGATTTTAACATCGCTGCCCAGCGATCTGCCGAGATCGATCAGAGCGTTGTGGATAGGACGCAGAGCAGCCTTTGGACCGGCATACATCTTCTCTACGTATTCGACGGCGGCCCTCAAGTAAGCATCCGGGTCGGCGCCATCCGAGCTTTTGCCAACCGAACGCTCGGCGATAATCCAAGCGGTGGCGCCGCCGAGATTGAATTCTTTTTTAAGCCGGTCGCGCCGTTCTTTCTCGTCCTCCGGCCCCGATTCCTGCAGCACGAGAATCCACTCATCGATGGATCTGCCTGTTTTTTGGGGGAGATTGTTAATTAGAGTCTGTAGGTAGGATACGGATGGATGAACGCTGTAACGCGGATGTGTGTTTGCCATTTTCGCGCCTCCTGATAGATGAATCTTAAAGGTCTGCCAGAATAATACAGAGGGGAGTTATGATTCTTCCTCGTGTCATTTCGAATCCCGACGTTTTTTGTCGGGGTGAGAAATCTGTAAATGCACAGAGCGGCCCCCTAACAGATTTCTCGTCCCGATTTTCATAACGTCTGTTGGACCCAACACATATTCATACCTACCTTATGTCGTCGCTTCGACCATCAGCTCGGTCATGCGACTGACAAACTCGTTTGGCGAGGTCAGTTCGCCTTCTAAAAGCAAGGCGCCTTCGTAAATCTGCCAAATGCTGTTTATCAAAACCGGGTCCCCGGCATCTGCCAAAATCTTATTCCCCAAATTTTTTATCAACGGATGCGACAAATTGATTTCGAGAATTTTCTTGGCAGCGTGATAATCCTGATTCATCATCTTCATCATCTTTTCCATCTGCTTATCCATGCCTTCTTTCCCGACGACCAGCGTCGCCGCCGAATCCACCAGCCGCTTTGACGCGATCACATCTTCCACTTTGTCGCTCAGCGTTTTCTTAAAGACCTCGAGCAAGGAACCGGCTAAATTTTCGCTTAAGGCTTCTTTTTGATCTTTCTCGTCCTCTTTTAAATCCAGGTCCGCTTTGTCGATGGACTTCAGCGGTTTTTTGTCGTACTCAGTGAGCGACGGAATGATAAAAACGTCAAACGGATCTGTGAGCAGCAAAACTTCCAAATCGTTCTTTTTAAAATATTCCAAATTTGGATTCTTCTCGACCACATCCCGGTGCTCGCCGGCGAGATAATAAATCTCTTTTTGGTCTTTGTTCATTCGCGAGACGACCTCTTTTAAAGATGTCCATTCGCCCTTTTCGACTTTCGTGGATTCAAATCTCAGCAGCTCGACGATTTTATCTTTGTTGCTGAAATCCGTATTCACACCGGTCTTAAAGAGTTGGCCGAAATTTTTGTAAAATTTCTCGTATTTGTTTTTGTCGTTTTTTGCCAAATGTTCAAAAAAACCGAGAATTTTTCCGGTTAAGACGTTGCGTATTTTTGTCATCACTGGGCTGGCCTGGGTCACCTCGCGGGAAACGTTCAACGGCAGGTCTTCGGTGTCGACAACCCCAGTGAGAAATCGCAGGTATTCCGGCAGAAGATCTTTACAGTTATCTTGGATGAAAATCTTATTGGAATAGAGGTGCAGTGATTTTTCAAGGTGCTCTTTGAAAAATATCGGCGGCGCTGTTTCCGGGATAAAAATGATGGCTTTGAAGTTGACCGCGCCTTCGATTGAAACGTGCAGATGTCCCATAGGGGGAGAAAAGTCGTTCGAGATGAATTTGTAAAACTCAGTGAGCTCCTCTTCTTTGAGCTGGTCTTTCGGTTTGTGCCACAGAGCGCTGACGCGATTGACTTCTTCTTTTCCGACAAAAATCGGAAAATCTACAAAGTTTGAGTACTTTTTGATAATGTCTTTGACCCGATATTCTTCACTGAATTCCTTGTGTTCCTCTTTGAGTTTAAATGAGATCTTCGTCCCCCGGCCTTTTTTGTCGATTTCCTCGATAGTGAAGGTGCCTTGCCCATCCGATTTCCAGCAGTAACCTTTTGAATCCGGATCGGCGTGTCTGGTTTCAATAGTGATTTCATCAGTGACCATAAATACAGAGTAAAACCCCACTCCGAATTGACCGATCAAGTTTTCAATCGATTTTTTGTTTTTCTGCATTTCTTGCAAAAACTCGACGGTGCCCGATTTAGCCACAGTGCCGATTTCGTTGATCAGGTCGTCTCTGGTCATGCCGATACCGGAATCTTCGATAGACAGTGTTTGCTTTTCAGAGTCGATTTCGATGGTTATTTTTAAATCCGCGTCAGCATCGGTCACATTTGTGTCGGTCAGCATTCGAAAGCGTATTTTATTGAGCGCGTCGGATGCGTTGGAAATCAATTCGCGCAGAAAAATTTCCGGATGAGTATACAACGAGTGCACAATGAGATGAAGCAACTGCTTCATCTCGGCTTTGTACTCGAATTTCTGGGTTTTCTTTTTAGTTTGCTTTTTGGCTTGCTTTGGCATGGTACCTCCTTATTATGTTATGACCACCAATCTTTTGTAAAAAAAATGCAAACTTTTCGTCATCAATTTAATCTCTCAGGTGGATAAATGGATAATTGGAGTACTGGATCAATGAAAAATGAATCACAAGAATCCAGTAATCCATCAATCCAATAATCCTGTTGCACCAACGGGGTATTACTTTGTTTTATACTGATTTGAGTTGTTTTCATGTGCGGTTTCGGCACCGGATTTAAGTCGTCTCGAACCGAAGACTCAAACAAGACATGCCTCCTTCCGCTTTTAAGAACTCGGAAATATCCACGGTTTCTACTTTAAAATCCAAATCGAGAATGTGTTGCGCCGTTTCCGGAAAGAGTGAATGCAGACATACCGTATCGTTGATACGGATGGCATTGGCTGCCCAAGGCTCGTTTTCCGCAATTGTAATGACATTGAATTCTGCAAAAGGGGTAATGTCTACCCATTCTGGATTCACAAGAAGTGAACGGTCGCTCAAGGCAGTACATGCGGATTTTAAATGTAAGCAGTGTTCGAGATGCACCGGAACGACTTCATAATCGTATCGCTGTATAAGTTTTTTGAGCGCTTTGATACCGGCTTCATTGGTGCGTTTGGTCAGCCCGACAAACACGGTGCTGCCGAGACACACGACGTCGCCGCCCTCCAGGGTGGCCGGCGGCTCGATGTGTACGATTTTTCGGTATTGCGATAACTCGCGTTCAATCGCAGCCACTTCTTTGCGACGCGACGCGGCGCCCATGCTTGCAATGATTGCGATCTCATCGAACACGATTGCGGTATCCTCGACAAAGGTCGCATCCGGATAGTCAGAATTGGATGTCAAATAAACGACCTCAACGCCGCATTTTTCGAGCAGAGCGCAGTAAGCCTGGTGTTGACGAACGCCCTTTTCGTAATCGATAGGTTCGCGTTTGAGAAAAGTAAGCTCGCATTGGTTTATCTTTGGTGAGACGTTTTGTACAATTGCTTTTAGCATGGCGTCTTCAGTTTAAAAATAGCTATTAGCTGTTGGCTGAGCACGGATAGATGGATTATTGGAGTTCTGGATCAATGTAAAATGAAATATCACAAAAATCCATTAATCCATTAATCCAAGAACCCTGTTGCATGAATTAATATGGTATTACATCGTTTTATACTTAATTTTAGATAGTTACGGCTAAAAATCTAAGCAACGAGAAAGTTCTATAAGCGGCAGAATGATAATAAAGTTTTTCCAAAAATGCAAATGAAAATCAACAACTGTCGTTTTTTTTCACACGTAATACTGTCATCACAAACGGTTGTAACTTTCTGTTTTTAATTGCTTCTTATCGAGCCTGTATGCCTGGCACAGACTTTGTAAAGGATGATAACCAAAAGAAATGAACTTTGATTATGTGTAAAAAGAATCATGCCAAAGGAGGCTATCATGAATCAAATATTTCGTAAACTGCTGGTTTTAGGATGCGTGTTGATCTTGGGCGTCGGGTCGAGTTTGGCTCAAGAGCAGGAATCGCCGCGATTTTCTCACAAAGGAGTCAAGGTCGCTTTGGGATTAGGTGGTTTTAATAACGATTTCGGACGCGAGCTCCGTGACGGCGAGGCGGCGATGTTAAGTCTCGGTTATGGGTTTAACGATCGCTTTACGCTGTGGTTGACAGGCATTGGCGTTGAACATCCGCAAAACACGGTCAACCGTTCTGTAACCGATTTCGGGGGACTGGAGTTGAATCTGCAATACAAGTTTATGCCAAAAAACCGTCTGCAACCCTACGCTAAAATCGGCGTCGGCGTTTATGCCACGGGTGAAAAAAACAGCAGCCTCATCGTGCAAGGCGCGGGTTTTAATCTCGGTGCAGGACTTGATTTTTTCTTCTCAAAGCATTTTGGGATTGGCGCCGAAGTGATGTTCAAACAAATCGAATTCGACAAACAACGCGTGGTAGTGAGCGGTCGTGACGTGGTCACGGACTTGCCCCGGAAAATTGACGGCGAGTCGGCCGGGTTTATGGTGACGCTCACAATTCAATAACAGACACCTGCCTTTTTAGCCCCAATAAAAGATCCCCAGCCGCCACAGGTTGGGGATCTTTATGGTTGACTTTCCCCGATGGTTTATTTATATTTTTGCGTTCATGTAAAGAGGCTGGTCTCTCCGGCCTCTTTCAATTGAAACCGGACGGAGGAAACCATGAAACAAACGATTCTTCTCCTTTTTGTGCTGTTGAGCCTTTTTTCTGTTCTCCGCAGCCAACCCAAAGACGACTCCGAATCTCTCCCCACTATCACAGCAAAAACCGAAAATTATCAGAAATTCCCGGGTTATTTCACTTTTTACTGGGACGTTAAGCAAGGCAAAATTTGGCTGGAAATTGATAAATTCGATGAGGAATTTTTGTATGTGAATTCCCTGCCTTCAGGCGTTGGTTCGAACGATATCGGTTTAGACCGCGGACAGCTCGGCGGCAGGCGTGTGGTTAAATTCAAACGCATCGGACCCAAAGTGCTTATGATTCAGCCCAATTATTCTTACCGGGCGATCACCGAGAATCAAGCCGAACGCAGGTCTGTGGAGGAAGCTTTTGCGCAATCGACGCTTTGGGGGTTTAAAGTAGCCGCCGAAGAAAATGGGCGCGTTCTGGTAGACCTCAGTGACTTTTGTTTACGCGACGCACACAACGTGGTTACGAGACTCAAACGCACAAAACAAGGCGCTTACAAACCGGATGCTTCCCGCAGCGCCTTTTATTTGGAGCGAACAAAAAATTTTCCGAGGAATTCAGAGATCGAAGTCCTGCTTACTTACACGGGCGACTCTCCCGGAAACTGGCTGCGCTCCGTTGTGCCGACTCCGCAAGCCGTCACAGTGCGGCAGCATCATTCCTTTATCCGGCTGCCGGATATAGACTATCGACCGCGCGAATTCGATCCACGGGCGGGTTCTTTTGGAATTCGTTACCTGGATTACGCCACCCCGATCACTGAGCCGATAGTGAAACGCTTCATTGCCCGCCACCGCCTGCAGAAGAAAAATCCCAACGCCGCTGTCAGCGAAGCGGTCGAACCCATCATCTACTACGTCGACGCCGGCGCGCCCGAACCGATTCGCTCCGCGCTGATTGAAGGCGCACAATGGTGGAATCAAGCATTTGAGGCAGCGGGTTATCAAAATGCTTTTCAGGTTAAAGTTTTACCGGAGGATGCGAATCCGCTGGACGTGCGCTATAATGTCATTCAGTGGGTACACCGTTCCACCCGCGGCTGGTCTTATGGCAGCAGCGTCACCGATCCGCGCACAGGAGAAATCATAAAGGGGCATGTCTCGTTGGGGTCGCTGCGCGTTCGTCAGGATTTCTTGATAGCACAGGGGCTTCTGGCGCCTTACGAACAGGGCAAGCCCGTTTCCAAACAAATGGAGCAGATGGCGCTGGCCCGGCTGCGACAGCTTGCGGCGCACGAAGTCGGCCATACCCTCGGATTCGCTCACAATTTTGCCGCCAGCGTTTCCAGCCGCGCTTCGGTGATGGACTATCCGCATCCGCTGATTAAAATCAGCAGCAACGGTTCCTTCGATTTCTCCGAAGCGTATGACACGGGTATCGGAGAATGGGATAAAGTCTCGGTGGCATACAGCTACCAGGATTTCCCGGACAGGGCCAACGAAAAACAGGAGCTGGACAAAATTTTGGCGCAATCCATCGCAGACGGCTTGATTTTTATTTCGGATCAAGACGCCCGGCCTGCCGGCGGCGCGCATCCTCTTGCTCATCTCTGGGATAATGGCAGCCATGCTGCGGAAGAATTAAACCGGGTTATGAAAGTTCGCGCGCAGGCGTTGAAGCAATTTTCTGAGAAAAATATCCGTGAACACGCGCCGTTTGCAACTCTGGAAGAAGTTCTGGCGCCGGTTTATCTGTTCCACCGCTATCAAACCGACGCGGCATCGAAATTGCTCGGCGGCCTTTACTACACCTACTCTGTTCGCGGGGACGGCCAAACAGTCTCAAAAATTGTTTCGGCACAAGATCAGCGCAAGGCGTTAAACGCTTTACTTTTAACATTAACTCCGGAAGCGCTTGCTTTGCCGGAAAAAGTGTTAAACCTGATACCGCCGCGGGCTTACGGCATGAGCCGCAGTCGTGAAACTTTTCATGTCCGAACCGGCCTGACTTTTGATCCCCTTTCAGCGGCCGAAACCGCCGCGAATATCACTCTCGGATTTTTGCTGCATCCGGCGCGGGCAGCGCGGCTGGTCGAGTACCATTCCCGCAACCGCACCTATCCCGGGTTTGTTGAAGTTTCTGACAAACTTATTTCAGCGACTTGGAAAGCGCCGCATGGTTCAGGGTATCACGCAGAAATTCGGCGCGTGGTTGATAATCTTGTGTTGCATCATCTCATGTCTTTAGCCGCTGATGAACGAGCGTCCAATCAGGTCAGGGCGGTCGCTTCTTTGAAGCTCCAGCAATTGTTGCTCTGGCTGCCGGAACAGAAGACCCAAGATGAAAGCCAGCAAGCCCACTTCACTTATGCGATGGGGCAGATTCGCCGTTTTATGGAACACCCGCAGAAGATGAATCTTAGTAAGCCGGTGTCTCCACCCGCGGGCTCGCCGATTGGGGGGGAATATTTTAATTTTATGGGTGTTAGATGTGATTGGGAGTAACTATTCAGGTAGATAGTGTCTGAACGAAAACTATCAACATAGCTGTCATTGCGAGGCGTTTTTTGCCGAAGCAATCTCATGCCGAGCCTAATAAG
>JBHHWX010000071.1:0-17053 GCA_046756745.1 bacterium
GCCCCGAGGACGGGGCTTAGAGCTTATTTCTGAGTTTTCGGTCAGACACTATTTATGTAATTCTCATCTTTTAAAACTAACTTTACTTTCTCCAAAAGGGCGGAACTTAGCTCCGATTGAGAACTTGCTGTATTTAGTGCAGGACCTTTCAGTTCACTTAAGATATCTGGATTGTTATCTCCTAACCATTTTTCATAATACATAATTTATTACCTGCGTAGATAAACTACTCTGTCGGTAATCTCAAGGCCCCATCTCTATTTTGACCGGCGAACTGAAGCTGATGGCGCGCCTAAACAGCATGGTTCGAAGCTCGAACCGGTCAGGTTTGTTGGCTCAACCGACCGATGCAGAAGAATCTTGCAAAGCACGCTCATACTGGATGCGGTGTATTGCTTCGCCGTCAATAAAACGCGCACAACACGATTGACATTTGAAGGCCAAAGCTATAATCATTTCACCCCTTCGGGGTTGGTTTTAAATCCAGAAAGATGTCATGACGACCTTTTCTTTTGTATCAGACTCGACTGGAAACTGTTTGTTTGAAATCCCGAAGGGATGTCATGATTATAGAAAATGCCAGCTTCCATGCTTATCCGAACCCCGAAGGGGTGACATTTTTCCTATGCATACTGCGTTAGATGGAACCTGCTCCCTTTGTTATGTTCCTTTCCCATACCGCCCGGCGCGTTTCCAAGCGCTTATTGTTGCGTTCGATTGCGTGTTTTGAACCTGAGGTCTTTTATTTTTGACCTGAGATTCAAACAGCGCGGCCCCAAAAGCCGCGATGTTTTGTTCCAATTCGATATCCTGATGATTGTTTTTTCCGGCTTGACTCAGAAACTCGTCCTCGATAAAATGGGTATTGATGTCACCCGCGATAAATCGTTTGTGGTTCATGACCTGAAGACAAAACCGGATGGACGTTTCGATTCCATAAACGCGATACTCGCTCAACGCTCTTTTCATCCTTTGTACGGCTTCCGTGCGGTCTCGTCCCCAGGTAATGAGTTTTGCGATCAAGGGATCGTAGTACGGAGTAACTTCGCTGCCGGTATAATACCCGCCATCCACGCGGACGCCGGGTCCGCCTGGCTCTGACATGTGTTTGATCGCGCCGGTTGACGGCAAAAAATTATTGTTCGGATCCTCGGCATAAATACGGCACTCGATGGCATGTCCGTTGCTGTGGATACCTGGCTTCACATCCAATTTCTCGCCAGCGGCAAGCCGGATTTGTTCTTTAACCAAATCCATCCCGGTCACCATCTCCGTCGCCGGGTGTTCGACTTGCAGGCGCGTATTCATCTCGAGAAAATAGAAATTTTTATCCGGGTCGACCATGAACTCGATGGTGCCGGCGTTTTGATAATCACAGCTCTGCGCGGCTAACACAGCAGCTTGTCCCATCTCCTTGCGCAGGGTTTCATCCAGCAGGCACGAAGGCGCCTCTTCGATCACTTTCTGGTGACGGCGCTGGATAGAGCACTCCCGTTCCCCCAAATGCATCACGTTTCCGTGCTGATCCGCCAAAATCTGGAACTCGATATGACGCGGGGATAACAAATATTTCTCGATATAAAGCCGTCCGTCCCCAAAAGCCGATTGCGCCTCGGAGCTCGCGGTCCGGAAGGCCGAGGCAATTTCACGTTCCTTGTTGACAACCCGCATCCCCTTTCCTCCACCTCCGGCGGCTGCCTTCATAAGCACGGGAAACCCCACAGCCCGCGCGACTTCAGAAGCTCTTTTTTCGCTTTGTAACGGCTCCTCGGTTCCCGGCACAATCGGGACGCCGGCTTTTGCCATCAACTTCCGCGCCGCCGTCTTGTCCCCCATTAAACGCATGGCCTGCGGCGTCGGGCCGATAAAAACCAAACCAGCTTGTCTTACTTTTTCGGCGAAATCGGGATTTTCAGCCAGGAAGCCATACCCGGGATGCACAGCCTCAGCGCCGCTCTCTTTCGCCGCTGCAATGACTTTTTCTTGCGATAAATAGCTTGCCAGGGATGGCGCTGCTCCGAGAAAATAGGCTTCATCAGCCATGCGGACATGCAGAGACAAGCTGTCTGCCTCAGAATAAACCGCCACAGACGTTATCTCCAGCTCACGGCATGCACGGATGATTCGAACGGCTATTTCGCCACGATTCGCGATGAGAATTTTTTTAAAGTTACGACCGGACATTTTGATCTCAGAAACTTGCTAAAGCTTCGCGTTCCTCGTCGAAGCCTTCTAAAACACCCTCGAGCTTTGCGATTTTTAACAGCGTTTGGATCTTAGGACTTAAATGGAGGAGTTTTAAGCAGCCGGAGTTGGATTTGAGCTGGCGTTGGGCAAACAGCAGCGCCCCAAGTCCGGAGCTGTCCGCATAATCGACCTGACTTAAATCCACCAGGATTTTATCCTCACCTTGTTTTTCCACAAGCCGAAGAAGCTCGGTTTTAAATTCAGGTGCAACATTGTCATCGAAACGATTTTCTTCGATGCGTAAAACCATCACGTTGCCGATTTTTTCTTGGTTATATCTCATCGATGTTCCCCAAATTCATTGTTAATTCTTCTTTTTTGATCCATTGAGTTAACGGGTTCATTGCTGACGTTGTTGATAAACTCTGTCAGGGTTATGTTATGCACTATATATAGACGATATATTTTTATTCATACCATATACAGACATTTTTGGAAGACTCTAACCCTGACAGAGTTATAAACAACAGAATCATTGCTTCACTCGCTTTCTATCCCTGTTCGTTGTTTTCGAGCCTCGCTTTGCCAAACACATCGAATTTCATCGTAAGTGAAATCCTTGGGTAATTGGTCTTTGATCATCCTGTATGCGGTAAAACCCAGGCGGTGAATCACATCCGAAATGGTTTTAAGTCGTTCTGCTGGAACCACCGCCGAGACATTGACCAACCCCTTCGACACCAGCTCGCTGATGTGTTCATAAACTGTGCCTGTTGTCAGGTTTCGCATTTCAGCGATCTCTTCTATGGTGTTGCCTTTACGAAACAGCTCCAAAGTACGCCCAAGCGTCGTCGGCAAGTAGCCATTTTGAGTTTGTTTCCTGCTCAAGTCTAATTTCAGGGGAATGCAAGCCAGCCGGCTAAGCGCGTCTTTTCCGCGCGGAGTGAGGCTCAAAACCGGATAATCGCTGCCGATGAGTTTAAAATAACGCTGCTTTAAAAGCTGATCGATGTAATAGAGGCATTGGGTTGAAGTAAAGTGCTGCAGCCGTCCGTAATTTTTCACTTTGTTCCAACCGTAGTCAAAAATGGCTTGCGCCTTAGAGCCGGTAAGAATGGCCGCGAGTTTCGAACGTCCAACGCTGCGCCGCAGATGCTTGACAGTATGTAAGATAATTAACGCTGTTTTCTCGGCTTCGGAGTACTCCCGGCCTGCCGGTGGTTTTTGAGGTTTCTCGACGTGACGTGAGAGGCAATTGTCACAGCAGCGCTCGGCTTCTGCAGACCCGGTATCGCCAAAATGTTTTAAGATGAAACGGCGACGGCACGAATTTCCCTCTGCATAGCGAATCATCTGTTTGAGCTGCCGGTATCGATAACGCCGTCTTTCTTCAATCTTGTCCAGAATAGCCGAATAATCCGGTTTGACTCGAGAGAAAAATTTAAAGTGCATTTTCCCGTACTCGTCCCCTAAATCACGCAAGGCGCCGGCGCGCACCAACTCGGACAACCCCACGCGAATCTTGGTTTCGTAAAGATCCATCTTTTCTTTCAGATAACTTAAACTCACCCTGATGAGTCCGTCTTCAGCGCGTTGTTTGAGCAGCTCGTACATATCCTTCAATTCATCGAGCTCAGGAGCGTCGTTATCGATGAACCATTCCTGCAGCCCTTGATCCTGTGGCGCATACAGGAGAAGAGCGCGCGCCGGTTCGCCATCACGACCGGCTCTGCCCGCCTCCTGGTAGTAGGCCTCGAGGGTCCCGGGGACGTTGAAATGAATCACAAAACGAATATCGGGTTTATCCACGCCCATGCCAAAAGCATTTGTGGCAACGATAACCGACGTGGCATCACTCATAAAAGCATCTTGAATGCGGCTGCGGTCGGCGGTATTCAAACCGCCGTGATAAAAATCCGTTTTCCGTTTGCATGAGACTCGCAGGAAATATCCGACTTCTTCGGCGGCCTTTCTTGTGCCGGTGTAGACAATGGCGCTTTGCGACTTCCCCTTAAGCAGCTCTTCTAACAGAGTGAATTTCGCGGTATCATCTGCCGTGTATTCGACCTCAAACGACAGATTAGGCCGGTTAAATCCGGTGATGATTTTTTCACACGATTTTAAATCGAGCTGCCGGATGATATCTTCCTGCACCTGCACCGTTGCGGTTGCGGTTAAGGCCACGACTGTTGGGCGGCCGATCCGGTCGATAACTTGGCGCAGCGTGAGGTAGTCAGGTCGAAAATCGTGTCCCCAATGCGAAATACAATGCGCCTCGTCGATAGCAAACAAATCCACCTGTACCATTGACAGAGCCGTAAAAAACGTCCGGCTGCGAAACCGCTCAGGGGCCACATAAACCAACCGGTAGTCGCCCTGACGCATTTTCTGCAAACGTGCCGTCTGCTCCGATGCCGTGAGCGAGCTGTTGATAAATGTCGCCGCAATGCCATGAGCGTGCAAGGCTTCGACTTGATCTTTCATAAGAGCGATCAGAGGTGAAACCACAACCGTTGTGTGCGTACTCAACACCGCCGGCAGTTGATAGCACAACGATTTGCCGAAACCCGTCGGCATGACCACCAACGTGTTTTTCTTTTGAAGAAGATACTGGATGGCCTCACTCTGCCCGGGCCGAAAATCATCAAAGTGAAAATGAGTGTTTAATTTTGTTTGTAAATCTGACACTGTACAATTATTTATGAAATGAAGCACTTAGCCTGAATTATGCATCAAAAAATTTAACGCAGAGTTCGCCGAGGACGCTGAGTTACGCAGAGAAAAATTAAACATCTAATAATATAAGAGTTAGATGCTTGACCTTGAAGGCAAATCGCCTCTCTCTGCGTCCTTTGCGTGCTCTGCGTTTAAAACTTTTATTTTTCTTATTTTTCAAGCTAACAAACGGTTAACGTGTTATATATTATTTGGTTAAGTTCTGTATTACAAACTTTTGTGAATAATCCAGGTTAGTTTTCTTCCAGCCACGTTTTTAAGAATTGATTGACTTCGTTAGAAAATTCAGAAGCAAATGTCATAATTTCTTTTGCCTCCTTTTCCGTTTTAGTTATTTCAAAATCATAGTCTGCAATCAGACGTTCTTCAAAAGCTTTACGGAACTTTTTAAACGAATCACTTGAAATAAGACCGGGCTTTGTAAACTGTTCCGCAAACACCGACAAAACACCCGAATGTTTTTTTCGTGAGATATCCTTCGTTGCCAGCACGGCCCTTGCCAAATAAAGCATGGCATAGTAAGAACGGGAAATCGCACTGCCATAAAAGCCTTGTTCAAACAACAGCTCCGATTCTTTCATGCTCATTTCGGATTTTTCCTGAAGTTTGAGAACAGCGCGAATTCTATTTTGAACCGTCAAAGCTCGATACCTTCTTTACAGATATTTTCGTAAAGATAAAAATACCTGTCCTCGCTGAAATCTCTCTCTTCAGCAGCTAAGGCCATGATACAAACACAATTCTCCAAAGAAACATCCCCGGCGATTGTGCTGAGCTGATTTTTGTCATCCTTTAAGAGGGGTTCAAAAAGCACGAGAAAATCATAATCCGATTCCCGGTCTGCGTCTCCACGAGCTCTCGAGCCAAAAAGTACGATTTTTTGTACCCGCTCTCGAAAAGTTGCACGGACACAGCGAACGAATTCATGAATCACTTTGCGTTCTCGCAGGTTCCAATTTTGTTCTGCAAGAACAGTTGCTGTCAAATTACAAATTTGCATCTATTTTATTACCACCAATCTTTTGCAAAAAAGTACAAAAATGGAACACGGATAAGACAGATTTAACGAATCTGAACGGATTTGAATGAGTCGAAGTCAGTAACTTTGAATTGAGTCACCTCATGCCACTTTTTTACTAAAATCAGATCCGTGTAAATCCGTTCGATCCGTTAAATCCGCGTTCCATTCATGCGCGCTTAGAGAGGAATATTCCCATGTTTCTTTCGCGGATTGTGGTCGACTTTTGTATCCAGCATTTCCAGCGAGCGAATTAACTTGGGTCGTGTGTGCCAGGGCTCGATAATTTCATCCACGTAACCGTATTCGGCCGCAATATAAGGATTGGCAAATTTTTCACGATATTCAGCCACTTTCTTATCCACAGCCGCCTCTTTGTTCTTCGAGATTTCGATATCTTTGCGAAAGATAATTTCGACCGCTCCCTTGGGACCCATGACCGCAATTTCGGCAGATGGCCAGGCGTAATTGACGTCGCCGCGAATGTGTTTGGAGCTCATAACGTCGTAAGCGCCGCCATAGGCTTTCCTGGTGATGACGGTCATTTTGGGCACCGTTGCTTCACAAAACGCATAAAGCAATTTCGCGCCGTTTTTAATAATTCCCCGCCATTCTTGCTCAGTCCCCGGTAAAAAACCCGGGACGTCGACAAATGTGAGAATCGGAATATTAAAAGCATCGCAAAACCGAACAAAACGCGCCCCCTTGATGGATGAATCGATGTCCAGTACCCCGGCAAGGACCGCCGGTTGATTGGCCACGACACCGATGGAGCGCCCGTTCAAGCGACCAAAACCGACAACGATATTCTGAGCGTAAGCCTGGTGCACTTCAAAAAAATCGTGATCATCCAATACGCACGCAATGACCTTCTTGATATCATAAGGTTTAGTCGGATTCTCCGGCACAATTTCATTGAGCTCCTTGTCCATGCGATCAACGGCATCAGAACATTCTATAACCGGCGGATCTTCCAGGTTATTCAGGGGGAGGAAGCTCAAAAGCTGACGAATTCCTTGCAGGCACTCGAGCTCATTTTCGGACAGAAAATGAGCCACTCCGCTCTTCTCAGCGTGTGTTTCCGCACCCCCGAGCTCGTCAAATGTGACTTCTTCGTGAGTGACCGTTTTCACGACGTCCGGACCGGTCACAAACAGAAAACTGGTGTTTTTCACCATAAAAATAAAATCGGTAATTGCGGGAGAGTAGACCGCGCCGCCGGCGCAGGGTCCTAAAATCGCCGAAATCTGCGGCACGACTCCCGAGGCGAGCGTATTGCGCAGAAAAATATCCGCATAAGCTCCCAAACTCACCACTCCTTCTTGAATCCGCGCGCCGCCGGAATCGTTCAGCCCGATCACCGGCGCACCGATTTTCATAGCCATATCCATTATTTTACAAATTTTTTGACCATAGGCCTCGGACAGCGACCCGCCCAAAACGGTAAAATCCTGCGAAAAAACAAACACCCGGCGTCCTTCGATCAAACCGTGGCCCGTGACCACGCCGTCGCCATAAAAACGCTGCTTATCCAAATCGAAATCCGTGTGGTGATGTCGAACCAACATATCGACTTCCTCGAAACTGCCGTCGTCCAACAGCAGATCGATGCGTTCGCGAGCGGTGAGTTTGCCTTTTTTATGCTGCGCCGCGATACGTTTTTGGCCGCCGCCTAAAAGAGCTTCTTCGTTCTGTTGTCGCAAGTAATCGATAGAATTTTGAGACACGACATTTCCGGAACTTGAGTTCAAGAGCTGTTTTTGAGATTTGAAAAAAATAAAGAATTCTTGATCAAAAAGCAACTGCTTTATCGCACGTCACATTTTGAAAAACCTATTGACAGGGGCGCCGCTCGGCGAGGACGCCTTCGCTAAGAAAATAGTCTTGGAGAAAGTGAAAAAGGTTTTCATCCGTTGGGTTTTCGATTCGTTGGAAATGATCTCCAATAATGAAAAACCCGACGGAACTATTTTATCTTGTCAATCCTGTTAATCCAGCTAATCGTTGTCATATCATAAATAACATAATTTTCACTCTTGATGAAAATGGGGAAGCGGCCTTCCAGCCAAGCGGGCTTATCGCCGAACTTTTGACGCTCATGCGGTCCCACAACGATATAATCAACCCCTAATCTGGCCAACTGTTCTAAAGCACCCTCCCCTCCGGAATACATTTCTTCCACCGTCTTTTCCAAGGACGCGGGATCCAGTCCGTGAGAATAGACATGGCCGGAATAACCCACAACCACGCCTCGACCAGAGAGTGTGAGTAGGTTGTTGTGAATCGGAGCGGTCAGAAATAAAGCAGGTCTGTCCGTTTTTTTTCGGATTTCTTGCGCTAAACCCACTTCTTCTGCCGTGAGCTCCGGCCAGCCGCCGCTATGAATTTCGTGCATCAGGTTCAAGCCTCCCGAAAATATGAGCGCAATCAGCAACACTCGGAAAACACATGCATGCAGCCACCATGATTTGGCAGAATACAGCGCCATGAGCAGCCGAGCCACAAACGGCAGAGAGAGGAGAAACCAGTAGATCAGGATTTTATTGTTGTCATAAGCGAAGGGCGCGAACAAAAACACATTGCCTGCTATAAATAGCAGGCCGAAAGGCACATAAAACCGCAGCGTCCGTTTGCGAAAACCGAGCCGCTTTCTGAACGCCAACGCCAACAGCAACAGTGGAATAAATACGCCGAGATTTTTCAGCCAGAACCAGATGACATTTCCCGAATCAGCCATCCAGCCCGGATGAAAACGAATCGCGCTGAGCGAAATCTTAGAGGAGAGGAGATAAAACAGTTGCGGGGCCGCCAGGAGTCCCCCGACCGCACCAAAGGTCAGCCAATAACGCAGATGCATCCGGCGATCGGACTTTCGCAGCCATGACATAACCATGAAACAGAAAGCCGTCATCGCTAAAGTCATGAACGTGTGGGTGTGAAACAGGGGCAAGAGTCCCATTAATATACCTGGCGCCCAGGCTTGCTGAGGCCGTTTCCTGCCGAAGTGGTTCCACCATAATAAGATAACCGAAAGCCCGATTGGAAATCCAAAGAGAAAAGAGCGCTGTGGGATGAGATGAGCCAGGGTTGGATTCACCCAATGAATGTTCACCTCATTCATGTTGGTATAGCGCCGGGGCAGATGCTGCAGGAGCTCCCAGATAGGCTTAGGCGCAAAGTAGAGATCGCTCAGGAACCACAAAAATCCCAGGCCGCCTGCCAAAAGAAAAAGCGCCGGCGCCAGCAGAGCCGCTCTGCGATTTCGGATGAGTCGATGGCTGAGATAAAACAGCAGGGTGAGTGTCATGCTGTTCATCAGCACCGCCGGCCATTCTATCGCGTATTCAAGCGGGATTCGAAAAAGTATCAAAATGGCGCTGAAAAAATCGGATAGGAAAGGATAGGTCAAAGGCTCTCCAGCAAGTATCGTGCTCTTTAGAAGCAGTTTGCCATCGCCCACAAAAGAGGCGACCAGGCTGACATGCAACGGTAAATCTCCCCAGGCATCCAAATAACCTGTGGATAGCCCCCCGTCTTGCCAGAGGATCAGGCGCTTCATGAGAAAAGCAAACAGAACTGTGGAGCTTGCGAACACAGCCAAACCGTAAAGATCAACTTTGCATGATTTTTTTTGACCATGAAGATTCGCAGTAAACGAGCTGGGGGGGTTGAATTTTACGAATGCTGCAATTGCCACAGCTAACAACAGCTCGACAAGGATCACCCCAACCCAATGAAACACAAAAAGGATGCTGACCAGGAAGCTGAGAGCTGTGAAGATCGTCAGCCCCAGAGTCATTCCAAGCAAGATTCGTTCTCCAGGGTAAAATATCCCTTTAAAGCGCCAGGTTACAGCCAGCCCAAAGGTACACGGGATAAGCAGCAGGAAAATAAGTTTCAAAAGGTTTACGGCGACTGCGCCAGTGAGAAGGAATTCCATACTATAATAAAGGATATTTTGATTAAAAAATCAAACGATTGGAGTAGTTTACGCCGGGGTGAGTACAGGGATTAAAACATCATCGGACCCAACACTGGTTTTGATATTCTATTCGCATTCAACCCTGGCTGCAAGAGCAGCGTCAAGTTAGAATAAGAACGGCGGCAACAAGTCGCTTCAAATTTCCGGAATTCAGAGGGCCGAATAATACTCATGTTTTGAAATTGCATTAAGGTGAATAGATCGTTGTCGCCGGAGATTGCTAAGCAGCACATCACGGATGCCGAAGAAGCAAAGTCCCTGTCTGACATTCTGATAATTTGGGCCGAACGCCAGAACCCGGCCCTGGCAGAGGCGAACGAGGAGTGAAGTGTGCTTGTCGCTGGAGGCTGGTCGCTAATCAGAGGATTTTAGGTTGTCAAGGGAGGCATTCAGGAAGAAATGAAGGAATTTTACTTTATTCCAACAAATCGGCTAATCGAAACGAAAATCCGGGCAGCAGATCGCCGCCGTTTATGACTTCATCTTCATCGAAAACCCGGTAATCATGAATTGCACGATAAACGAAGGCTTTCTTTTTCCAGGGATCGAGTATCCAGACCTGCTCCGAACCGTTTTCAAAATATTCTTGTATCTTCTGCTGCAAATCCGTTAAACGGTCTGTTGGAGAGAGGATTTCAACCGCTAAGTCCGGAGCAAAATGGCCGAAACCTTCCGGTACCTTTCCTTCTGGTAAGGTTGAGTCCTTCACAAATGAAACATCTGGCGAGAGGAGATTTCCGCTCTTCATACGATAACCTGCACTGCTGCCATAGACGCCACCCAATTGGTATTGGTCCGCAAACTCATCTAATTTACGGCTTAACTTGACGCCAAGTCTCTCATGAAGCATTCCTGCTGGGCTCACTTTTAATTCTCCCTCCACATATTCATATTTATGCCCGTCGTCGGGTAATTGCAGCAAATCTTCATCGGTCATGAGCGTTTTTACAGACATTGGAAACTTCTCTCAATCAACTTATTCAGTTATTCAAATAAATCCTTCAAGGCGCAAGAAAATCCGGGAAGCAAGTCACCGCCACGAAGTATATCGTTTTCATTTAAAACTTCGTAATCCGTCAGAGAACTATAAACGGTGGCCATGCGTTTTCTGGGGTCGAAAACCCACACCTGTTCCGAGCCATTCTCAAAATATTCGTTTATTTTTGTTTGCAATGCCGCTAAGCTATCGGAAGGCGATAGGATTTCCACGGCTAAATCAGGGGCAAAATAGCCAAAACCTTCCGGGGATTTACCTCCCGGCAATCTCGAATTTTTTACAAGAGAAACGTCCGGCGAAAGCAAATTACCGCTTTTCATGCGAAAGCCAGCGCTGCTGCTGTAAAGACGCCCCCAACGAAGCTTCTTGACAACTTTACCCAACCTAAGAATCAGATTAACGGCAATATCTTCATGGTACAAATTGGCCGGACTCACCTGTAATTCTCCCTCCACATATTCATATTTATGCCCGTCGTCGGGTAATTGCAGCAAATCTTCATCGGTCATGAGCGTTTTTACAGACATTGGAAACTTCTCTCAATCAACTTATTCAGTTATTCAAATAAATCCTTCAAGGCGCAAGAAAATCCGGGAAGCAAGTCACCGCCACGAAGTATATCGTTTTCATTTAAAACTTCGTAATCCGTCAGAGAACTATAAACGGTGGCCATGCGTTTTCTGGGGTCGAAAACCCACACCTGTTCCGAGCCATTCTCAAAATATTCGTTTATTTTTGTTTGCAATGCCGCTAAGCTATCGGAAGGCGGTAGGATTTCCACGGCTAAATCAGGGGCAAAATGGCCAAAGCCTTCCGGATGTTTCCCTCCGGGTAACCTTGTCTTTCTCACATAGGACACGTCAGGCGAAAGAAGGTTTCCGCTGTTCATCCGGTAGCCTGCGCTGCTGCTATAAACGCCACCTAATCCACTTAGCTTTACGAAACTTCCAAGTGCAATTATCAGATTGGCACCAATTCTCTCGTGGAACATTCCTGCCGGGCTCACCTTTAATTCTCCCTCCACATATTCATACTTATGCCCATCATCAGGTAATTGCAGCAATTCTTCATCAGTTATGAGCGTTTTTACTGACATATCTAACTCCGATTAAGCCGTCGATGATTACATCATATCATACAAAACCGGTTACAAAAAATCAAATACTTTTCTATAAACGCGGTCAGAAAAAGCCTAAACTATCGCTGTAAAACAATCTCCCGGTTGAAAAAGTGCGGTCCCGCCTCGAGGCGGACAAAATAAATGCCTGAGCTGACCTCGAGCCCCATATCGCTGCGGCTGTCCCAGCGGACAGTTTGAATCCCCGCATCTTGAACCCGGTTCACCAATTCCCGAACAATTTGGCCGCGGACATTATAAATCAACAAGCGTACTCTGGAAGGCTCGGCAAGACGATACGAAATCGTCGTACCGGCATTAAACGGATTCGGATAATTTTGTTGCAAGGAAAAAACGTCCGGTAATTGCCGGGCTTGTGCAGGGCTTTCAAGACCGTTTGCATCGGCCGGCGGAATCGACTCTTTAGCCGCTGTCAGTGAGCCGCCGGTGGTTTTGATTTCCAGCTCCGGAGGCGCCCCGGCTTCTTTGGAACCCAAAATCAGCACATCCTTTGAGCTGATTCGAATGGCAAAAGTAAACACGCCATTACCGGAAACAGCTCCGGTGACGTCAAACTCGACCGTTTCGCCCGTACGAACGGCCTCCGCGCTGTGTAACGCCGGACGAGTCATCGCCGGCCGGTTTCCCCATATCAAATCGAGCTCCCGCCAGGGGTCATGACTGCCTTGATAGGTGTTCTCTGCGCGATAAATCGTCCCTCCGTCTGAGCTGCCGTCGGTCACAGACAGCCGCAACGTTGCCTGCTCGATGCCGGCCGATAAGCCAGAAAGATTAAACTTCAGATACGTGATATATTCCGAAGAGCGGTTTTTGCGCGCGCGTAATTCTTCGGAATCGCCATAATTCTTATTGGGTTTGGAGGAGCGTACGAAGGAATCCTCGATAGGGATAAAAGTCGCGGTGTGTGCGTCCGGATTGGTTCCGGAAATGACAGCAAATTCTCTCGCGCTGTCAGCCGACCCACCCGGGGTGGAGATCCGAATCGGGCCTGTGCCGGCTCCTGCAGGAACCGTCGCATGGATCTCACGCTCTGAAAAAACCGTAAACGCTGCAGAAACACCGTGAAATCTGACTGAAACAGCCTCGTTAAAATGGTCGCCAACTATCGTCACCAATGTACCGGCCACACCGTTGATTGGAATAAAATTCGAAATCACCGGCGCAGAAGAAGATTCTGTTTCAACGGCACCGTCTGTAAAAATCACCAGCTCCGGAGGATCCGAGGTTTCGCGGGAACGGTATTTGACCCTATTCGACGAGTTGTTTTTGACCGCGAAACTGTAGACGCCGTTTCCGGTGATAGCAGCCGTAACGTCGAATTCAACGATAGTTTGTTTGCTCACCTCACCCAAAGAGCTCAAGGGACTGCCGGAAATACGCGGCGCGTTTTCCCAAGTGAGATTCATTTCGTCCCAGCTCGCGTCCGAGCCCTGCATCTCATTTGAAACCGGATACACCGACCCGGCGTCAGGTCCCGCATCCCGCACGTATAATCGCAGTCGCGCGCGATGAATCGTCTCCCTTAACCCGGTGACGGTGAATTTGAGATAAGCGATAAATTGCGCAGACGAGGTACGGCGGACACGCAATTCCCGGGCCGACCCCTTGTTGCTGGACGCTCTTGAAGAACGCACGTAGGCGTCATCCGTTGGCAGAAACGAAAGAGGCCCTTCTGCCGGTGAAATTTCAACGGTGAAGTCTTCGGCGCTCGTGCCGGTTCCAGCCGCAGTCGAGACCGAAATCGGACCGCTGCCTGCGCCCTTCGGAACAATCGCCCGGATTTCCGTATTTGAGTGCACGGAAAAACTCGACGACGCCCCGGCAAACTTGACCGCATGCGCGCCGGTAAAATTGTCTCCGTTGAGGGTCACTTCGGTCCCCTCTTCGCCGCCGCTCGGAGTAAAAGAAAAAATTGACGGAACGGGTTGTGTTGGAGTCTGAACGACAAAGTCGTCCGAGCTTTCGGTTACACCACCCGGTGTGGCAACCCGGATTTTACCGGAGACGGCGTCAACAGGGACTGTCGCGCGAATCCGGTTGTCCGAATCGACAAAAAAGGCAGAAGCCGGCTCGCCTGCAAAAGTCACGGATACGGCGCCGGACAAATTAAGGCCGTCAAGGGTCACCTCCGTTCCGACCTCACCGGCAGCGGGAGCAAACGAGCGGATTTCCGGTTTCGCTGGCGACTCCCCGGAATCGGTGATAATCTCAAGCACCGGAGCAACGGCATTTTCTTTCGACTGAAATTTCACGACGTCAAGCGCTGAGCTGCGAATGGCAAAGCTATAAATGCCGTTGCCGGAAACTGCCGCGCTGACATCGAACTCCACCGGCTCCTCGAGGGTGATGCTGTCGAGTGAGCTCAGTGGACTGCCGGAAACCGGAGGAGCATTCTCCCAGGTGAGTCCGTCCTCATCCCACGCCTGGTTCGCATTCCGGTAGTTGTTTGACACGGTATGAACCGAACCGCCCTCGCCGCCGACGGAGACAAATAGACGAATTTTCGCGCTGACCACTCCGCCGGTCATTCCCGAAACCGAGAATTTCAAATAGGAAATCTGTTCAGCCGACTTGCTTTTGCGCACACGCATCTCGACGTTGTCACCGTAGTTTTTCTGCGAGCGGCTCGACCGGACAAATGTGTCTTCAATTGGAGTAAAAAACCAGCTCGCTCCGGGTTGGGCTTCTGTCACAACAAAATCTTCAAGACTGAACCCGGCGCCGCCGGCATTCAAGACCGTAATCTTGCCGGTTGTAGCTGCTGTGGGGATTGTGACCACCACGACGCTGTTCGAGTTAATCACGAAACGGTCGGCCGGTTTGTTGTTAAATCTGACTTCAAAGACCTTGTCGAAATTTTCACCGCTGAGAGTCACAGCCGACCCGGGCGCGCCGGAGGCGGGATCAAAACCGTGAATGACCGGAGGGGGCTGCACGGTTCGGTCGACGTTATGCGGCCAGTCAGGATCCGGCGGCATCGGTTTTGGCAAACCGCTGCCGATACTGGCCTGATGAATACGATAATGATGTCCGGCCGCAGGTGAGGGCCGGGATGGAAAATCCGTAGTCGTACTGTTGGAATAGATATGCAAAACATGGCTATTGCTGCGGTTATCCGCGATGATGATCTCTTCGCGCCAATCGCCGAAAACGTCCGTAATGGTCGCTTCTCCGCTGCCCACAGCCCTGGCGAAACCTCTGCTGATCAGCGGACCGTTGGGAAAATTGCGTCGCAGCGTTCCCGACCGGTATTGAAAATACTCCGCACCGTCGCTGTCGTCCCACAGCACCGGGTAGCCGATATTGGTTTTGCCGCTTTCGGAAATCACATTGCCCTGGGCGTCGAAAAGAATCGCGGTTTCGGGCTTTTTAGCCTTATTCTCATATCTGTCCCAATCGCTTTTGCCCGTCCACAGTTGCCCGGTCACCAGCATTTCGATGCCTGGGATATTGGGGTGCGTATCGCCTATCCAGCCCCGGTGCAGGTTGCCCCAGCCGCTTTTGGAAGAGTCGCTGCCTTTGTGGTGCCACAGCAATCGTTTGCCATCGATGTCAATCAGGTACGGACCTTTCCAGTTTTTGGGTTCGTGAAAAGAAGGAGCGCCGCGTTTGCCGGTCGCCGTGCGTTGAAAATACCACTCGAGACCCGGGTTGGCCGGATCGATATCCGCGACAAAACTGCGGGCGCTTCGCCCCTCTCCTGCAAAACCGCCAAATTGGCTGCCATCTAGGTACAGAGTCAAATCCTCATTCAGCAGCGCCAAGCCAAAAACAATTTCGTCTTTGCCGTCGTCGTCGAAATCACACGCCCGGATGTTGATCGCAGGATTTTTACCATAGAAATCACGATTATCGAATTTCTTATAGAGATTGAAGCGGGTATCAAACGCAAAGACTTTGGATCGTTTGCCGTAAGCCACCACGATGTACGGCTCGTTTCCCCGGCCAGTTAAAAACGCGACAGTGCTGACGATGTATTTTCCCAGTCCGGCAAGACGCCGCCTTTGTTGGACTCGCCCGTTTTCATCCAACATGACCAAGTCGCTCCCTTGCAAGGTCACGACCTCCTCTTTGCTATCGCCGTCAAAATCCCAGATGGTCATAGGCGCGATAGCAGCGTATTCAAAACCAAACTGCTCTGAGGATGCCTTGGTATTAAACTCCCAGAGCAGTTTGCCCTGGTAAGTATAAGCATAAAGGCGGTTCTGAAAGCCCTCGTTATTCTCAAGTCCCTCGCCGCCCGGTTTGCTGCGTTGCCCCTCGTCCCACACGCGAACGACGATCTCTTTCTCGCCGTCGCCGTCGAGATCGCCTACTCCGTAAGTGAAACTCGCCACATGATCCGCTATCCCTAAATTTTCGAACAGACCGGTGGAAGCCAAAACAAAGGATTGATCGACGATTTGGGCGGACAAATGTGAGACCGTCATCAAAAGAAGGAACAAAACAATATAAGTTCGGCCGACGATAGTATTGTCAATCAAATTTTTCATGTTTTTGGCATCGAATGAATAAAAATTAGCTTTGAGCCGTCACCTGTCAGCTTTCTTAGCGCAGGCGTCCCCGCCGAGCGATTTTTACTCTGAAGTCTGTGATGAAAAGCCCTCGGCGAGACGCCTTCGGGAAGTGAGCTTGGACTTTTCGGCCAAGCTCCTTGCTGTTATTCCGCGCTAATTAGTGTCTGACCGAAAACTCAGAATAAGCTCTAAGCCCCGTCCCCGGGGCGTCGTTATCTATTGTTTTTACAAAGCGTCAAGCGCACCCGGGGACGGGTGCTTGAGCATTTTAGAGAGTTTTCGTTCAGACAATAATTAGGAATCATCCATGCTTTGATTGATAAAACACAAATTATTTTTGCAGCGTGACCGGCCTGGTGATAGTTTGCCTGCCCACTCGTAAACGGATAAAATACACACCGGAGCCGACCCCTTTTCCTGAATTATCTTTGCCGTCCCACAACACTTTTCTAAATCCCGGCGGCTGAAGCTCGTCCAC
>JBHHWX010000072.1:0-17012 GCA_046756745.1 bacterium
CAAATTCTGCCAAAAAATGGCAGAATTTGACTATACAGGTACTTATTTCCTGAACTTCGGAAACTTCGTTTGAAATCAGAGCAAACTTTTGCACAAAGATGCAAAAGTTCAAAAGTAATAACATAGCGCAGAGTGACGTATCATAAGCGTTCTCGATACTCGAGAGTGCTTTTTTGAAAGGAATAAAAATGTGAGCGCACATGTTTCGAGAAATAGAGTCATTGCTGAGAAAAAAAATGATTCCCGAGGTAAAGAAAGCCGTGCCAATAGTTTTTCACCAACGGCGTCACGCAATGGAACGACCGTGAATAAGTCGCTCCTCGGTTTGCTCATGTTTATCGGCTCGGAAGTGATGTTTTTCGGCGGCCTGATAAGCGTGTTTTTGATATTGCGTTCAGGAAGTGTCGTCTGGCCGCCGGCAAATCAACCTCTTCTGCCCCAAACCGTTACAGCCATCAACACCTTTTTCCTTCTTGTAAGCGGCTTGACCATGCATCATTCCCTGAAGTCCATCCGGGCCAATAAGGGACGGAATCTCCTCCGCTGGCTTTCCGGGACTGCGGTTTTAGGGGTGACCTTTCTTGCGATCCAAGGATCGGAGTGGATTCGTCTTGTCGGTTACGGATTGACGATGACATCCAGTATCTACGGAGGGACGTTTTACGCCTTGATCGGCTGTCACGGTCTGCATGTTTTCGGTGCGGTGATTTCTTTGCTGTTTGTTCTCAAAAAAGCGTTCAGTGGAGGCTATTCAGTAAAAGCGCATACCGGCGTCGCTTTGTGCACAATGTATTGGTATTTTGTTGTTGCTATTTGGCCGATTTTGTATATTCTTGTCTATTTGAATTTCTAAGGATTCAAAATGAAAGGATTCGTATACATACTATTTGGCTTCAGTACGGGTGTTCTTGTGTGGCTATTCCCTATTGATGTTCTCAGTTGTCCGGTCTGTTTTTCTTCCGCATCCAAAAATGTGTTGCACACCTACTACATCAGCGCTGCTTTTTTGACTCTGCTCCCTTTTACGGTCCTCGGCGTTATTTTTTATTGGGTGAAATCACAAAAAAGAATGTCTCACCCGAATTCAGAATCTGATGAGGATAAAGAAGCTGAATGATGATGAGAATAGATGATAATAAATGTGGGAACTTTTTTTTGTTTCGCACGTGTTGAATCTTTTGACGATTCCTATTTAGTGTCTGTACGAAAACTTGATTTTTGATGTCTTTGCGAGCGCTTCTCAGTGAAGCAATCTCCTTATTAGGCTCGGCATGAGATTGCTTCGGCAAAAAACGCCTCGCAATGACAGCTTTGTTAATAGTTTTCGTTCAGACACTATAGTTAATCAAAGACTCAACTAGGAGAGAGTGATGTCAAAACAATTTGTATCGAATAAAGATGAATCCATTCCTTTATTTGAAAATAAATACTTGGACAAATTTACTTATGTGCATCCGGCCATGCCGGTCATCATTTATATCCCGGTGGTGGCTTATTTCCTGTATCGCGCTGTAATCCTTACCGAAATGTCATGGCTTTTAATCTCCTCGCTTTTTTTCTCAGCAATTTTGGTTTGGACCTTAACAGAATATTTTGGCCACCGGTATGCCTTTCATCTCGAACCCAAAAGTGATGTCGGCCAGTACATGCATCACTTGATTCACGGCGTGCATCATGACTATCCGAACGACTCCAAGCGTCTCGTCATGCCCATCGTCGTGAGTATCCCTTTAGCGTTTCTTTTCTTTGGTTTGTTTCATTTCCTTCTCGGAGCAACCTATGTCATGGCGTTTTTCCCGGGATTTGTCTTCGGTTATGTTTGTTACGATATGATTCATTACGCCACGCACCACTTCCCCATGAAAAGCGGTGTGGGTTTGTGGTTGAAACATCATCACATCCGGCATCATTATCAGGACGAAACAAACGGGTTCGGTGTGAGCTCGCCTTTGTGGGATTACGTCTTTAAAACCACGTACCCGCCAAAATAATTGTATTGTGATTATTGCATGACGTTATTGAAGCGAGGTCATCTTTTCGCAGCACAGTCTGCGAAAAGACCTGGTTTCTTAAAAACAAGAAATAGTTCACACTTTTTTCTCAATTGTGAAAAGTTAGTGCAGAGATGCAGATTTTTCTATCGGATGCAATTTTATAAAAACTAACTTGTTACATCGAGTATCCCTCTGTTTTGAGATTCTACAAAACGTGGTATATTGTTTGCTCTTATTCATGTTCATGACTCTGCTGATTGATTTCTCTGTCAGGGCTAGAGTCTTATGAAAATGTCTGTATAGAGCATTAACGCTGACAGAGTTTTTCAACAACGTCATTCATTTGCCCCATCCGCATTGTAAAGGACTCGTATGCCACACATTCAATCTTGGCAAATGCATGAAATCGGGAAACCGATGTCTGTGCAAAAGATACCAGTACCGGCTCTGAACCCGGACGAAGCTCTCATACGAGTTTCCGGTTGTGGGGTTTGCCACACAGACCTGGGTTTTTTTTATGAAGGTATTCGCACTGTACAAACGCCGCCGTTGACGTTGGGACATGAGATCAGCGGTGTGGTGGAAGACGCCGGGGCCGGTTCTCAAAACTGGATCGGGCGCGCGGTGATTGTGCCTGCTGTATTGCCGTGTGGTGAATGTGAGTTGTGCAGTCAAGGTCGTGGAACCATCTGCCGAAAGCAAAAAATGCCGGGCAATCATATTGATGGTGGATTTGCCAGCCATGTGGTAGTTCCCAGCCGTTTTCTCTGTCCCGTTGATGTGGACGATAGAAACGCGGAATACGGAAATTCCGGTGTGTCATTGACGGAACTTTCTGTCATTGCGGACGCCGTGACCACTCCTTACCAGGCGATTCAGAATTCGGGGCTGGGACAGAAAGACTTAGCGATTTTTATCGGAGTCGGGGGTATCGGTGGATTTGGCATCCAAATCGCTCACGCGCTGGGTGCAGGCGTGGTGGCTATCGACATCGACGAGCGCCGTTTACAACTTCTTTCCGAATACGGAGCAGACGCCGCATTTAATGCAAAAGAGTTGGATAACCGGGAGATGCGCAAGGCCATTCAGAACTTTGCTGCGGAAAATGCGCTCTCACCATTTCAGTGGAAAATCTTTGAAACGTCCGGCGCCAAGCCCGGGCAGGAGCTGGCTTTTAGCCTGTTGACGTTTGGAGCAACCCTGAATGTCGTCGGTTTTACTATGGACAAACTGGAATTGCGCCTCAGCAATCTCATGGCCTACGACGCCCGCGCTATCGGTAATTGGGGATGTCATCCGAAATATTATCCGAACGTTTTGACTTTGATTAAAGAGGGCAAGGTTCAGTTAGCGCCTTTTGTGCAAACCTTTCCGCTGAGCGAAATCAATTCCGTCTTTGAACGGGTACACCGCCGGGAAATAGCTAAACGTCCCATTCTTATTCCCGATTTTTAATGAGGCGTTCGTCTCTGCGAATTTGCGCGCGCCTTAAGTTCGTTTTTGATTCCGGTTTATCCGGCTTAGGAGATGACTTATGGAGATTTTCAAGGATCACAATTTAGTTCCGGACTTTCAATTTACAGAGATCAAGTACGAATTGAAACCGTGCCTCGATTCCACCGGAGAGCCCGTGGACGGCCTCTTCAACGCTTGGATTAGTTTGGACAACCCATCACAGCTCAACTCTTATAGCACCGGTATGGTGAAAGAAGTGATCCTCGCGTTTCGCGCGGCCTCCAACGCGCGCGATGTTGTTGCGGTGGTTTTTACCGGCGTAGGCGACCGGGCTTTCTGCTCTGGAGGAAACACAAAAGAGTACGCGGAATACTACGCCGGACAGCCGGAGGAATATCGTCAATACATGCGTTTGTTTAATGATATGGTGACCGCGATTTTACATTGCGATAAACCGGTCATCTGCCGGGTCAACGGTATGCGTATTGCCGGCGGACAGGAGATCGGAATGGCATGCGATTTTTCCGTCGCCAGCGACTTGGCCGTTTTTGGACAAGCGGGGCCCAAACACGGGTCGGCGCCGGACGGCGGCTCGACTGATTTTCTCCCCTTGTTTGTCGGAATCGAGAACGCGATGCTCAGCCTCACCCTCTGTGAGCTGTGGAGCGCTCACAAAGCCTATCGCCTCGGGCTCGTCACTGAGATCGTGCCGGCCTTGAAAAAGGACGGTGAATTCATCGCCAATCCCTTGGTTGTGACGGACCGCTGGATCGATGAACACGGCCGAATCGTTTATGGAGAGTTTTTACAAGGCGAGCCCAAAGTCAAAGCGAAAGAGCTGATGCAGCAGTGCCAAAAAGACTTGACTCTTTTGGATCAAACGGTGGACAAACTGTGTACCTCACTACTGATGACGGTGCCCGGGTGCTTAACCAAAACCATCGAGTCGGCGCGAAAACATAAGCTGATGCATTGGGATCGCAATCGCGAGAGCAATCGCGCCTGGCTGGGCATGAATATGCTCACCGAAGGCAAAGCCGGGTTTCGAGCCTTCAATGAAGGAATCAAAGGTCATCGAGAAGTCAATTTTATCAAACTCCGCCAACAGTTAGCACAGGGTCAGAGATGGGACGATGATTTGGTTGAAAGTGTGATGCCGCCAAGAAAGTAAAATCACCCGTTCAAATAGATTTTATTAACGGTTTGTGCGAAAATAACTTGGTAAATCTTCAGGACGTGTTTAATCTAACGCAGAGATGCAGAGCACGCAGAGAGACAAAAAGTGAAACATGAAAACGAAATAGGAACCATAATGACGGAAAACGGAAAAGGCTGTAAACAGGAAAAAGATCTTTCGTACGATACGGCCATTGGGATGTCGTTAGGTACCAGCGCCGGTGTTGTGATTGGAGCGATAATCGGGAGCCTGAGAGATGATGTTGGATTTTGGATCGCGATTTGCATTCCCTTAGGCACGGCAATTGGTATGATTTTAGGCGCCTTTCTCAAAAACGAATGACAGGTTTTCACTACGGCTTCACCCGTAAACAACTCGATAGGAGCCTGCTGATATCCATAGATGGTATCTATTCTGGCGTGAGAAGCTTCGGAGTGCAAAACTTTAGTTTTGCACCTGTTTAATCATATCGACTCAGAGGGTACTGAGAATCACGGTTCATAAAGCAATTCATTCTTTATGAGCTCGCACATTTTTGTGTTTTTAGGGTCCCCTCTTTCTAAACCGTTTCTTGTTGTTTCTTGAAAAAAACCAATTTATTTGGGGTAATATGAGTCATTTTAACAAGATAAAGTGTGAGCACCTGCATGATGAGCAAATCCTGAGCCTGACTTTGAATGCGCCTAAAAGCAATGTTTTGGATGCGGAAATGATGACGGAGCTCATGCAGGCCGTCCGGGAAAATGGGCAAAAGCCTTTTGTAAAAGCTCTGGTTTTTCAAGGAGAAGGCGGACATTTTTCTTTTGGCGCGAGCGTTCCCGAACACCGGAAGGAATTTGTCGCAGAAATGCTGGCAAACTTTCATCGATTATTTCGCGTCCTGATCGAGAGCGGCAAACCCATGTTTGCTCTCGTCCGTGGACAGTGCCTCGGAGGCGGGTTGGAGCTGGCTGCATTTTGCCACTGGATTTTTGCATCCACGGACGCGATGTTCGGTCAACCGGAAATCAAATTGGCCTTATTTCCGCCGGTTGCGTCGCTTATTTTACCGCACCGCGTGGGACAGACAGCCGCTGATGATCTTGTTTTAAGCGGACGATCGATCTCCGCATTAGAGGCCAAAGAGATAGGATTAGCACACTCGGTTTCCGACGATCCGGGAAAAAAGCTGACCGCATACCTCTGCGAGCATATTTTACCTAAAAGCGCCGCAGCGTTGCAATTTTCGGTAAAATCGTCGCGTTTTGAAATGCACCGCGCGTTTTTAGAAAACATTGATGCGGTCGAAAAAATGTATATACAGGATCTGATGAACACGGAAGACGCCAACGAAGGTATCCTGGCGTTTCTGGAAAAACGCAAAGCGGTGTGGGAAAATCAGTGATAGTTAAAAGGCAACGAGGAAAATTCTCCAATCAAGAGATGTGAAGGTATGTTTAGGGAAACACATAAGATCTTAGGTTTAGTTTCAGTCCTCCTTTTCGTGTGTTTAGTTGGAGTCAACTCCAGCTCAAGTGGGATCGTACTTAAAAAACCGTACATCACGGTTGGAATTTTCATTGGTAAAATCGAGGAGGGGGCTCGCATTTTCACTCCCACAAGGCTGCTGCCTTTTGAGCATCCCGAAGCGCTTGGTCACGAGTTTCCAACAGCATTGAAACTTCATCAAAAAGAATATCTGGCTTTGGTGAGTCTCGGGAATAAAGCCGGCTACAAACTCAAAGCCACGTTGCAGCGATACCCGCAGCAACCGGTCGACAGGTGGTGGTTTCCGGAGTTTTCGCTCCCGCCGGTTACTGAGCTTGAAAATGCAGTCGTCAAAATAATCAAATCAATGAAATCACCGATACCTGGACTAAAAGCGGTGGCATATAAAAACGAACTCCCGCTGTGTTTCATTGTTGATACACGAGGACTGTCGCTGGAAGAGAGAAGCATGAAAAGAGCCACGTCGATGGGTCTTGATTTATCACGCAAACAGTTTCTTCAAGGATTGAAAGAGGTCGCTTCTTGGTTGCCCTCTGGTGGTACCGGAGTTGTGATATTTCAGAAGCCGTCGTAGCCGTTTATCGTAGAAGTAGGCAACGAGTTGCCTGATGTTAACGTATTTCATAGATGTCCCTTGAAAAAAAGTATGTTCAAGAATTGATGTCCACAGATGGCGCCAACGAGTATAAAGGCCCTCAATGTCATTATCTTTTAGTGTGGCAGCAAGGAAGACATCAATTATTTGTTCCACAAATTCTTTTGTTTTATTATGCCATGGAGACACCGAGTTATGAGCATACACCAATATATTCGTATCAATGCCATACATCAGGTTCCTCTTTCAAAATATAGTTCATCTCGATCAACGGCAATGTCTCCTCCAAGATCAAAGGCTTTAATTTTGAACGATTTACGCCGAAGACGGATGTCGTTTCTCTTTTTATCTACTTCGTTTATTTTTTTGATCGTATTCATATTTTTTCTAATAAGTTTTAGAATTTCTTCCATCACTTTAAGTTGTTCTGAGAATGGCAGGGATTGAATGTTTGAAATAACTTCTTGAGTAGACATGGTTTGATTGAAATTCGTAATGATAGCAAAGGAGAAAGCGCCATGAGACTTCAACCTATTTTAGTGCACAGCTTTGTTTTAGCGCTTATCAATTTCGGCTCGATTCTTATGGGTTTTGCAGTCTATCATCTTCTCAGGCCCGTAAATCAAATAGCCGTTCAAGTGCCGGCGGCGGCCACCTGTTGCATCTTCCTTTTTGTCGCCTGGAGTCTGCTCATCGAGGACAGCTCGTTCAAAAAATGGTCTTTACAAGGACTGCCGAATTTTCTGTGGGTTTATGCCGCGTCTCTGGTCTGGGCCCCGGTTATTTTTACGCCTCTGCATTATATGACACAAGGATATTTAACATCTTCAGAGAACATTATTGCGGGCTGGTTTTTTCAGGTACCTGTCAACCTTTTGGCTGTGCTGGCTGTTTTTGGCCTGAACAAATTTACCCAGAACCATTTTAACCTATTGAGGCGTTAATGTCGAACACGTTAAAATTATTCACAGACTGGCAAGACAAGCCGTTAGACGACATTTTGAGCCTGTGCCGCGATTTGATCGAAGATCCGGATTACCCGATCGTACGGCGCTGGCGGGACGGAGGGGGCAAAGTCGTCGGGCATTTCCAAGTTTACTTTCCCGAAGAGATCGTCCATGCGGCCGGTCTTCTGCCCCTAAAAATCTGTGGGGCGCAGGTGGTAGGGATGGAAGGGGAATCGCACTTTGGGTCTTATCTCTGTTCGATTATTAAAACTTCCCTCGAGCTTGCCTTGACGAAAAATATCGAGCTGGAAATGTTTGTAACGCATCCGATTTGCGATGCCGCCCGCAACCTCGCCGCTATCTGGGGGCGCAACTTTCCTTACAAATGTCAAATTCTTTACTTGCCCCAAAATCCGAACTCGAGTTATTCGATTTCCTACTTAAAAAATGAATACGATAGGCTAAAAAGGGATATCGAAGACATCGCGGGAAGAAAAATCAGCGAAGAACAGCTCAAACGCTCTGTTGAGGTCTTTAACCAAAGCCGGGCTTTGATGAGAGATCTCTATGCTATCAAAAGGGAAACTCCGTGGCTCATCGCAGCCGAGGACGCTTTTTGTCTGATGGCGTTGGCTGGGTTTGTTCCGCGTGAGGAGTACAATGAGTTTATGCGCTCCGTACTGCCGATGATCAAGCAACGCGACTTCAAAAAACAAGATAAAATGCGGGTGGTTTTTGAAGGCGGCTTCTGTGAACTGCCGCCGTTGGATTTATTGCAGACCATCGACCGCTCGTGCTATTTAGTCGACGATGATCTCATGATCGGCCTGCGTTGGTTTCTGGACGACGTCCCGGTGAAGGGCGATCCTTTAACCAATTTGGCAGAAGCTTATATCGAAAACTCATCGTATAGTCCGGTGCAACACGACATCCGGAAACCTAAAGAAAAAATGCTGCTCGAGCGTATTCGCGATGCCGGGGCGGAAGCCGCGATCATTACCGCAGCTAAGATGTGCGAACCCGGCCTCGAAGAGCAGGTAACTTACAGCAAAATGCTGGATGAGGAAAATATTCCTTATTTTGTCAGCGAGTTTGAAGAGAACCAAACCACGTTTGATCACATAGGCATTCAACTGGAGACGTTTGTTGAAAATATCCTGTTTGATTGATTTGAAGAATTTGAAAATCGAGGGTAATAAGCATGACTGCTCAAAAGCAAAACACAGATATCATCGGACGCGGTAACCGCGATGGCGCCGATCTTTTCCGTCAATGGTTCCAAGAATTAAACGACGTGGCAGAACAGGGCAAAAGTGCGGCCTATGTGTTCGTGATGGGCAGCCTGAATGAGATTTTAAAAACCTTTGACTTTCCCGTTGTCTTTCCCGAAATCAACTCGTTACAGACCGCCGTACGCCGCGTGGCCGATGAATATTTGAACCAGGCGGAAGATTACGGTTACTCCCCGGACATCTGCGGTTACGTCAAAGCCGATGTGGCCGTTCAGATCAGAAACGGGGAGCACCCCATGGGCAGGATCCCCAAACCCAGTTTAGCCGTTTTGACCAATGCCTGCAACACCTATATCAAGTGGGCGGAAATCTGGGAGCGGATGTACGATATTCCTGTGTTCACTATCGATATTCCCGGAACAAGAGCGGAAGGAACGCAAACTTGGCAAGGCGATCCCCAGTTTGAGCTGGATCGCCGTTATGTGGCGGAGCAGCTCAAAGAGCTGATCACACTTTGTGAAAAGGTCTCGGGTAAGAAATTCGATATCGACAAATTCAGGGAAATTTTGGGTTATGCGAATGACATGAGCCGGGGGTGGCATCAGCTTTTGGAGATCAACCAACAGAAACCGGCTGTTTTTAACGCGCTGACCGACGGCACCATTTTTCTCGGTGTGACCAACGGGCTGCGGGGGACAAGCGCCGGCAGCGCTTATTTCAAAGAGCTTGTTGAAGAAATGAACTACAAATCTCAGAACGGTATCGGAACGCTGACAAATGAGAAATTCCGGCTGTTTTTTGTGGGGGTGCCTTGTTATCCGATTTTTCGCCGCTTCAATGAGTTTTTTACGGAATGGAACGGGGTGTTTGTGCATTCGACTTACTTGTGGTTTGCTTCCGGTGGAACAAATCTCGGTTTCCAATATGACCTAAAAAAACCGATTGAGAGCATGGCAGAGGGTCTTTTGATTAGCGTGCGCGACGCCATGGACAGTATGTTTCATCAACAAAATGCCATTCTCTCTTCGCTGGATCCATTTCATGTAGACGGGGTTGTCTATCATCCGATAAAAAGTTGTCGTACCGTTTCGACCGGACTGGCCGACGGCCGCAGATTTGTCATGGAAAGCCGGGATGTCCCGACGCTGTTTATCGAGTCTGACTTAATGGACAAACGTGTGGTTTCGGAAGCACAGATGAAGAACCGCATCGATGCTTTTTTTGAAGGACTCATCTCACGACAGCAATTGGCCGGGGTATCGTCGTAGGGATTCGATATTTATATTATGACTGCCAAACTTTTGCAAAAAAGTGAGCCGCAAAACTTCAAAAACATGCTAAAAAATATCAGCCACGGATGCACCCAGCGCAGCCTTCGGCCGCAAGGCAGAATAATTAAAATTTATAAAATAGTAATAGTTCACTCGCTTTTTTCGGACGCTGATTTTCACTGATTTCCGCAGATTAAAAAGAAGAACATGAATTTTTGAACACAGTTTTTACTCGGTGAACAGTAACATAAAATAAAATCAATTCTGCCATTAAATCCAATCAATCCGTTTAAATAAGGAGTTGAGGTATGTCTTACGCTGCTGGAGTAGATGTCGGTTCGACACAGACAAAAGCGGTTATCATCGACGAGGCTAAAAACATCGTCGGTCGTTCCTTGATCGACACAGGCGCCAACGTGACGGCCGCGGCGCAAAAAGCTTTTGCAAAGGCGCTCGACAAAGCCCATGTAAATGACGAAAGAGAAATCGAGTTTGTTGTCGGTACAGGTTACGGTCGTTACAAGGTCACCTTTGGCAACAAACAAGTAACAGAGATAAGTTGTCATGGCCGCGGCGCCATCCACATGTTTCCCGGTACCCGGACCGTGATCGATATGGGGGGGCAGGACAGCAAAGCCATCCGGGTGAGACCCGGGGGAGAGATCGTCGATTTCTGTATGAACGACAAATGTGCCGCTGGAACCGGACGGTTTCTTGGAGCTGCGTCGATAGCGCTCGATATTCCACTCGAAGAATTAGGCCCCACCGCTTTGCAGGCTGAAAAAGCGGTCCGGATCAGCACCACCTGTACGGTCTTTGCCGAGTCGGAAGTGCTGTCCTGGCTTGGTAAAGGCAAAAAGGTCGAAGACATTCTATGGGGGGTGCATCAATCGATCTCAGCGCGCTCTGTTGGATTGTTACGCCGGGTTGGCGTAGAAGAAGAAATCACCTTTACCGGCGGGGTCGCCAAAAACACCGGCATGATCAAGGCGCTCGAAGAGGGTTTGAAAAAAAAGGTCAATGTCGATGAAAATTCCCATTATATGGGCGCTCTCGGAGCAGCGCTTTTTGCTTTAGACCACATTTTCGCAAGCAGAAAACCGGTTTCTTGATTATGTTATTACCGGTGAACTTTTGCATTTTTGTGCAAAAGTTTGATCAGATTTCAGATGAAGTTTCTGAGGTCAAGGGAATAAGTACCTTATTTTTCTATACCCAATACTTGGTGTTGACTGCGGCTTCGCCGCGCTGGGTCATACGTAAATCTTGATATGGAAATTATCACGCATCACGTTAAGGAGATGAATGAAATATGAAATATACTTTAGGACTTGACGTCGGGTCGACGTACACAAAAGCGATCATTCTCAGCGATAAGAATGAAATCACCGGCCGTCATATGGCGGCCACCGGCTCGAAACTGCAGGAGGTCACACAAAAAGTCACCGAGCAGGTTGTTGGCGACGCCGGGCTGAGCAAAGAGGATATCCGCTACGTGATTACCACCGGCTACGGCAGGCACCTCGTCCCGTTTCGCGATTTGCAAGTGACCGACTTGACGGCTACAGCACGGGGAGCGACTTTCTTGTTCCCGGGAACCCGCACGGTTTTGGACATCGGCGGGCAAACCATGAAAGCCAGCCGCATCGATGAGAAATCAAAAGTCGTCACCTTCCGGCTGAACGACAAATGTGCATCCGGAACCGGCGCATTTCTGGAGAAAACCGTGCGCTATATGGGGTACGCCACGGAAGATATCGGTAAACTTCTGGATTTATCGAAGGAACACGTGCCCATCTCTGGCGTGTGCGCTGTCTTTGCAGAATCCGAAGTGATCAGTCATCTTTCCGAAGGAGTCCCGCCGGAGGATATCATGTACGGAGCGATTCTCTCGCTCACGGACCGGTCGGTGCAACTGATGAAGCGTATCAAGTCGGAGCCGGGTTATACATTGGTAGGAGGTATTTTGCGTTGGCGAAAATTGGCTGATGTCATCCGTGAGCGCTTGCAAAGCGAGGTGAACGTACCGGATGGGGACATGCCACAATTTACAGCCGCTCTCGGGTGCGCCATTCTCGGACACATTCGCCTGCAGAAGCTTCAGTCCCAAAAATTGAATGAACCGGAGACCGGGTCGCAGAGCGTCAAGCAAGACGTCTCTGGGGAGACGGTCGCAACAAGTTGACGGAACAACAGCTATCCTGAATCATTTACAAACAGGACAACATGTGTTTGTACAACATATTGACATTTATGCGATTAGGCTCCCGGAGTGATGGAGTAATGGATTGGTGGATTGGTGGCCGCCCTCCCCCAAAAATCCAGCACTCCATTAATCCAATAATCCACTGTTTTTTAGTAGCTTTCGGCCTGTTAGCAGCCAAAGGGTCAATACAGTTCATGAATAATGTAGGCTTAGATATGAAAAGGAGAATCTAACAGCGATGAAAGCAACGAACATACTTTACGAAGAGCACCGGATTATTATCAAAGTCTTGGAATGTTTGCAAAAAATATTAGACAGCGCCAACGAAAGCGGTAAACTGGATGCTTTAGCCGCTCGAAATGCCATTGATTTTTTCCGAAACTTTGCCGATGGCTGCCATCACGCCAAGGAGGAAGATCGTCTTTTTGTGGCGATGCAGGAAAACGGCATACCACGGGAAGGCGGACCCATCGGAGTGATGTTAATGGAGCACGACCTTGGTCGAAAATATGTACGGGCAATGTCGAATTCGGTTGAGCTTGCTGCTCAAGGAGACCGGCAAGCGCTTGGACAATTTACTCAAAATGCTATCGACCTTAAGGACCTTCTACAGAGCCATATCGACAAAGAAGATCAGGTGCTTTTTCCAATGGCGGATCAAATCCTCGTTCCTGAGGCTGCCGATGCTTTGCTTTCGGACTTTAAAAAAATCGAAGAACATGCAGGCGGGTCCCGCCACACCCACTATCTTTCCCTCGCAAAAGAGCTGTGCGAGCGTTACGGTATCGCATTTATTGAAGATGAACAAATCCGCACAATCAGACAAGAATTTCACCTGAATTGATTTTTCAAAAGAGAGTAGAATTATGAGTCAACACTGTTATGATGATGAAGGTCATTTCTTAGGATGCGCTTTGCCAGCCGACACAAAACTCATAGCCGCGGGTTGGGAAAAAAGATTTCTTGCGGATACAAGAATGGCCAAAGAAGCTGTTGAAAACTACGGTCAGTTAGGCTTTGAAGTAAAATTAGCGCCGATCAAGACGGAAACCTTGGATGAGGAATGCAGTGGGTGCAAAAAGCTTCTCGATCGATTTAGAATGGTCTATACCCGAAAAAGCTCCGTCCTTGAAACATAACTGGCGCGTATGAGCTCATGGGTCTTCTGGAGTTACAAAAGGATATCATATACGGACCGGTTAATTCGAGACGACTAGGACGTTCTTTAGGGGTCAATCTCTTACCAACTCACTTCAAAATCTGTTCCTTTAACTGTTGCTATTGCCAATACGGGTGGACCTCAGCCGTAACAAACCGGGGAGAAGAATACGCCACAGCATTCCCCTCTCTAAGTGAGGTGACGCACGCACTCCGCAGCGTCATGCACGGTCCAACGGAATTTGATTACATTACGTTTTGCGGGAACGGCGAGCCTACGTTGCATCCTGTTTTCTCGAAAATCGTCGACGCCGCGTTAGATCTCAAGTCTCTTTTGCGACCCAATACGAAGTTAGCGCTCTTGTCGAATGGCTCGATGTGTGGGAATCTTGACGTCAAAGCAGCGTTAAAGCACATCGACCTTCCTATCTTGAAATTGGACGCCGGAAACGAGCGGGCTTTCAAAAGGATGAATCATGGCCACCCCCCGGTCACGTTACACAGCATTATCGAGACAATAAAAGCGTTAGATAAATATGTGCTCCAAACTATGTTTGTACGAGGCAGCGTTGATAATAGCACAGACATTGAAGTCGACAGTTGGATTGAAAAACTGCGAGAACTTGCGCCGTTATGGGTGCAAATTTATAGCGTGGACCGGGGAACGGCACATTCCGGGCTGAAGAAGGTTCAACCGGAAAGACTGCGGCAAATAGCGGATTTGGCTCAGAAAACAACCGGCTTAAAAGTGGAGATTTTTTAGCCGGATTCTGCGGTCAGGGATCGCCCCTAAACGGTGCAAGTCGTCCCAGACATCTTAACAGTGTAAATCATGATTAAACAGCTCATCACCCATCAATGGTTAGCGGTTGTTCGATCCTCAATCTGGTACCGAAAACTGATATCCAATATCTTTCTTGGATTGCTGCTCTTGTTGCTCGCTCTGAATTTCTTGGGACTTGGCCTCTATCTTGATATCTTCCTGAAAGATCTTGCCCCGGATAAAAAGTTATTTGATCGTTTACTTGAAACGGCAAATGTTTGTAAGCCTCAAGGTGGTTGCCGCCTTCGTCTCTGCTGTGATTGCTGTGGCAGGGATGGACTATCTTAACGTCGCCGCGTTAGGATGAACAAGAAGACCTGCTCTATCTTTCCAGACATGATCTCGAAAACGCCGGACTTTCGATGACCGAGATCATCACAGTGCTAGAAGAAGCTTTCTTGGAGAAGGGAAACAGCCGCGTCGAAATGCCTTCCAAACCCGGCATCCATACCCTCAAAGACGCGTTTATTCATGCTATGCCGGCCTACATCCCGAGCCTGCAGGCTGCCCCATTCTGTATTGAACTGTATACGGAGCCGCAAAGTTGATTTTGGAGATGAAATCTATTGAATAAAACCTTTCCTAATATTGAGAATACACCCCTATGCTTTCTCATAATTAAGAGAAAACAGAAAACATTAAACGTCTTCCTAAGGCCATTTACTTGGCATGATTTTAGCGAGTAACCATCCGTTATACTACGCCCATGCCAATTTCGCATTCCATCACAGGCAATATCTCGATTTTTTCAGTATCGCTTCTTGCAGCATCCTTCGTAATCGGGAGTTGGCTGTTTTTCCATTTCTGAGAATCAAGGCGGAGGGACATAAAATGCATCTTGTCAAGAAAACAATGTTGAGAATAGTGACAATGGTTGTCCTGTTTCTAACAAGCTGCGAGCATCATCCATTTAGTGTTGAGGCCCTTGACCCGCTGCAAATCATCATCACGGAAACCAACCTGGATTCGTTGATTCTTTCTGTCAAAGGACTCTCGGGCGAACAATCGGTAAACATCGAGGGGGCATCCTATACGATAAACTCGCGGCACAAGGACGACCCAGGGAATGACTTGGCAGCGGATTACATCGAGCAGAATCTCGAACGCTATGGATTAGAGGTTGTGAATCAGCATTTCAGTGAGACAGGTAGAAATATTTATGCCGTTCAATGGGGGAGCCGCACCCGGGATGAAGCCTATATTATCTGCGCTCACTACGACAGTTATTCCACGACAGGTACAGCGACAGGAGCCGACGACAACGCAAGCGGAACCGCCACAGTATTAGAAGCGGCCCGGCTCTTATCAAACTACAACACGGATTATAGCATCGTCTATGCTTTTTGGGATGAAGAAGAACAGGGACTCAGGGGCAGCAGCTATTATGCGGCTCAGGCGAAAATCTCCCACGAGAATATTTTGGGGGTCATCAACATAGATATGATCGGTTGGGATAGCGACACGCAAGAAACGGTTTTAATCGATACTGATGATGGGCTGAATTCGCTTAAACTTTATGATAAAGTCAAGGATACCAACGATCACTATCAAATCGGATTAGCAGTGCAAGAGACAAACGGACTTGGCAGAAGCGATCATGCCTCCTTTTGGCGAAACGGCTTTGGCGCGATTCTGATTATCGAGCATTTTGGAAGTGATTGGAACCCATTTTACCACACCCCCGAAGACCGCATGGACCACTTTAATTTGAGCTATTTTCACAAATGCGCGAGGTTGGCTATCGGAACCCTGGCCGCTTTGGCAGAAACACGTATTACGGCAAGAAAGCGAGGGTTCACGATAAGCGCCCAATGAGCGCGTTAAATGGGACTCATGATCGGCAAAATCATATTGCATGACACCCCGTGAAAGAAAAAAACGAGCAATACAGTCATAAAAGATGAAAGAGAAAAAGAGCACGGTTATTGAAGAGCAAATGAAAAGGTTATCTAACGGGGTAACCCCGCTAGAGAGTAATTTGAAATGAGATGAAAGTTTTTACTGAGCACCTCGGCGCTCTCGTTAAACGGTACCAATAATGTGCCCGGAATTATGCTGGAATGGAAGCGCTGATGGAGATGACACTGTATCACTAAGTTGGCGCGAAGCGCCGAAGCTGCATTACCACGCGAAGCGCGGTAACGAGATTCTCCCGTTATCTCGTTCCCAGGTTTTACGTGGGAATGCCGCCTTAGACGCTTTGTGTCGGATTTCTAAAGTACACGTAGACGGGTTGGTCGAGCCACACGTGCAGACGAAAGGACGTGAAGCGCTCCGAGGCATACGCAACGGGACGCTACCAAGCGAAGCAAAGAGATCGAAAGTTATATGTGGATGGAAATTAAGCTGTATCACTGAGGTGGCGCGAAGCGCTGAAGCTGCGTTACCACGCGAAGCATGGTAACGAGAAAACGAGAAACGAGAAGGTGTAGTTATGATTGGCAAAGCCATTTCACATTACAAAATCCTCAAAAAACTCGGCGAGGGCGGTATGGGCATTGTCTACAAAGCCGAGGACACCAAACTCGACCGCTTCGTTGCGCTGAAGTTTCTGCCGCAGTACCTCAGTCAAGCGGAAGAAGAAAAGAAGCGCTTCATCCACGAAGCCAAGGCGGCCTCGGCGCTGGACCATCCCAACATCTGTACGATCTTCGAAATCGATGAGA